>JAIWOM010000192.1 GCA_020216895.1 Microcella sp. | reverse complement strand
ATCGACACGGGCCTGGCGCGCATCTCGCGCTACTCGCCGCGCGCCGGGAGCCGCTCGGCTCCGCATCCGCCGCCGCGACGGCCGCGGAGGGCGACGCCTCAGATTGACCGCGGGGGGCGGGGCCGCTAGGCTCGACCCTTGGTGTCCGTCGCCGACGGTCATCCGGTTGAGCCCTCCACCTGGGCGTTCACGCTCGATCCGAGCACGAACTCCCTCCCGGAGCGGGATTCACGAACTCCTCGACACGAAAGTCCGCACTGTGACGCGTACATTCAGCCCCACTCCCGCTGACGTTCAGCGCAACTGGGTCGTCATCGACGCTACCGATGTCGTCCTGGGCCGCCTCGCCAGCCACGCCGCCGCCCTGCTGCGCGGCAAGCACAAGCCCACCTTCGCTCCGCACATGGACATGGGTGACTTCGTCATCATCATCAACGCCGACAAGGTCGCGCTGACCGGCTCGAAGCTGACCCAGAAGATGGCCTACCGCCACTCGGGCTACCCGGGCGGCCTCACCGCCACCTCGTACACCGAGCTGCTCGAGAAGAACCCCGAGCGCGCCGTCGAGAAGGCGATCCGCGGCATGCTGCCGAAGAACTCGCTGGGCCGCGCCCAGATCAAGAAGCTCAAGGTCTACGCGGGCGCCGAGCACCCGCACGCTGCCCAGCAGCCCACGACCTACACCCTCGACCAGGTCGCTCAGTAGCGGCCGCGCAGACTGTAAGGAACAGCATCGTGGCAGACGTGACCACTACCGACGACATCACTCCCGACGCGGCCCCCGAGTCGTACACCACCGAGTCGGCCGCGCCCGTCGCGGCCGCGGCGCCCCGCGCCGTGCTCTCGGTCTCGGGCCAGGCCGTGGGCCGCCGCAAGCAGGCCATCGCCCGCGTGCGCATCACCCCCGGCGCCGGCACCTACTCGGTGAACGGCCGCACCCTCGAGGACTACTTCCCGAACAAGCTGCACCAGCAGCTGATCAACGACCCCTTCACGGTCCTGCAGCTCGGCGGCGCCTACGACGTCACCGCGCGCATCACCGGCGGCGGCCCCTCGGGCCAGGCGGGCGCCCTGCGTCTCGCCATCGCGCGTGCTCTCAACGAGATCGACCGCGAGAACAACCGCCCGACCCTGAAGAAGGCCGGCTTCCTCACGCGCGATGCGCGCGTGATCGAGCGCAAGAAGGCCGGTCTCAAGAAGGCCCGCAAGGCTCCGCAGTACTCGAAGCGCTAGTCGCTGCGGCCGCGAACGCGTCATGGGTCGACTCTTCGGCACCGACGGAGTCCGGGGGCTGGCGAACGGTGATCTCACCGTCGAGCTGGCCCTCGGGCTCTCGCAGGCCGCCGCGGTCGTGCTCACGCAGGGCCGGCACGCCGATGAGCTGCGCGCCCAGGGCAAGCGCCCGACGGCGATCGTCGCGCGCGACCCCCGCGTCTCCGGTCAGTTCCTGACCGCCGCCGTCTCGGCGGGTCTGGCGAGCTCGGGCATCGACGTGCTCGATGCGGGCGTGATCCCGACGCCCGCGGCCGCGTTCCTGGTCGGTGACATCCGCGCCGACTTCGGCGTGATGATCTCGGCCTCGCACAACCCGGCCCCCGACAACGGCATCAAGTTCTTCTCCTTCGGTGGCACCAAGCTGCCCGACGCGGTGGAGGACCGCATCGAGCTGGCGCTCGCGGGCGACAAGCTCGCGCCGACCGGGGAGGGTGTGGGCCGCATCCGTCGCTTCGCCGATGCAGAGGACCGCTACCTGCTGCACCTGCTCGCCACGCTCGATGTGTCGCTCGCGGGCCTGCACGTCGTCATCGACTGCGCGCACGGCGCCGCCGCCGGCATCTCGCCGCAGGTGTTCGCCGACGCCGGTGCCCGTGTGACCGTGATCGGCAGCGACCCCGATGGCCTCAACATCAACGAGGGCGTGGGCTCGACCCACCTCGGCCCGCTCCAGGCGGCCGTCGTCGAGCACGGCGCCGATCTCGGCATCGCGCACGACGGCGATGCCGACCGCTGCCTGGCGGTGGATGCTCAGGGCCGGCTCATCGACGGCGACCAGATCATGGCGATCCTCGCCCTGTCGCTCAAGAACCGCGGCCGGCTGACCGACAACACCCTCGTGGCGACGGTGATGAGCAATCTCGGTCTCAAGCGCGCGATGGCCGAGCACGGCGTGACGCTGATCGAGACGAAGGTCGGCGACCGCTACGTGCTCGAGGCGCTCGCCGAGCACGGCCTGGCGCTCGGCGGCGAGCAGTCGGGTCACATCATCTTCAGCGAGCACGCGACCACCGGCGACGGCATCCTGACCGGGCTGCAGCTCGCGGCCGAGATGGCGCGCACCGGCCGCAGCCTCGCCGAGCTCGCCGACGTCATGACGGTCTTCCCGCAGGTGCTCATCAACGTGCGCGGGGTCGACCGCACGGCGCTCGAGGGCCACCCGGTGGTGGCGGCCGCCGTCGCGGCGGAGGAGGCCGCGCTCGGCGACAGCGGTCGGGTGCTGCTGCGGGCCAGCGGCACCGAGCAGATGGTGCGCGTCATGGTCGAGGCGGCCCACCAGGCCACCGCCGAGGAGGTCGCCGAGCGTCTCGCCGCGATCGTGCGGGAGCACCTCGCCGTCTGAGCGCCCCATCCGGGGTCGCGGCCTCGTGCCCGCACGCGAGCGCCCGGCCGGTCAGATCTTGCGCAGCAGCACCGTCTCGACGGTGTGGTCGCTGGCCTTGCGCAGCACGAGAGACGCCCGCGCCCGGGTCGGCAGGATGTTCTGCACCAGGTTCGGCTCGTTGATCTCGCGCCAGATCTCGCGCGCCTTGGCGACCGCCTGGTCGTGGTCGAGCGCGGCGTAGCGGTGGAAGTAGCTGCGCGGGTCGGCGAACGCGCCGCGCTGCAGGGCGAGGAAGCGCTCCTCGTACCACTGCGCGATATCAGTCGTGCGGGCATCCACGTAGATGGTGAAGTCGAACAGGTCGCTGACCGCGAGAGCCGTGCCCGGGGCGGGCGGCTGCAGCACGTTGAGTCCCTCGACGATGAGGATGTCGGGCCGCCGGACGATGATCTCGGCGCCGGGCACGCGGTCGTAGCTGAGGTGGCTGTAGACCGGTGCACGCACCTCGTCGGCCCCCGCCTTGACCCGCGCGACGAAGCGCAGCAGCGCTCGCCGGTCGTACGACTCGGGGAAACCCTTGCGATGCAGGATGCCCCGTCGCCCGAGCTCGGCCGTGGAGAGCAGGAAGCCGTCGGTCGTGACCCGCTCGACGCGCGGGGTGTCGGGCCAGCGCGACAGCAGCTCGCGCAGCAGACGCGCGATCGTCGACTTGCCGACGGCGACCGAGCCGGCGACGCCGATCACGAAGGGCGTCGGCGCGCTCGCCTCGCCCAAGAAGGTGCGGGTCGCCTGGTGCAGCTCGCGGGCACCCACCGCGTACAGGCTGAGCAGGCGGCTCAGCGGCACGTACACCTCGGCCACCTCGCGCTCGTCGAGGGCGTCGCCGAGCCCGCGCAGCTGCACGAGCTCGGCCTCGGTCAGGGGCCGGTCGGTGGTCGGCGCGAGTGCCGCCCAGCGCTGCCGGTCGATCTCGTCGAACGGGCTGGTCTCGCGCACGCCGTGGGGCTCGGTCATCGCCCCCCACAGT
>JAIWOM010000191.1 GCA_020216895.1 Microcella sp. | reverse complement strand
TCGGCTGGTCCGTACGGGGTGGCGCCGGGAGCGGGCGAGGCTCCCGCACCGGATGCCCCGCTCGGGCCGGTCGTCGGCTGCGGCTCGCCGCCGCCCGGTGCTGCCCAGGAGGTGCTGTCGCTCACGGTCTGCCCTTCGTTCGTGCCCGGTCCTGCCCGATCGGTGCCCGAGGTCTGCTCAGGCGTATGGTGTCACACTCGTCTAGGCTGGCGGTGACGGAGAACCGGAGGCCAGCCATGACCGCGCGCATCCTCGTTGTCGATGATGACGCCGCCATCGCCGAGATGGTCGGCATCGTCCTGCGCGGAGAAGGCTTCGATCCGCACTTCTCCTACGACGGCCCGGCCGCCATGGAGGCCTTCGCGAGCGTCAAGCCCGACCTGGTGCTGCTCGACCTCATGCTGCCGGGCATGGACGGCATCGAGGTCTGCACGCGGATCCGCGAGACCAGCGGCACGCCGATCATCATGCTCACCGCGAAGAGCGACTCGACCGACGTCGTGCGCGGGCTCGAGAGCGGTGCCGACGACTACGTCGTGAAGCCGTTCAATCCGAAGGAGCTGGTGGCGCGCATCCGCACCCGCCTGCGCCCCGCCGCGCAGTCGTCGGTCGAGCGCCTGCCGATCGGCGACCTCGTCATCGACGTCACCGGGCACGAGGTCACGCGGGACGGCGTGCCGATCGCCCTGACCCCCCTCGAGTTCGACCTGCTGCTCGCCCTCGCCATGAAGCCCAACCAGGTGTTCACGCGCGAGATGCTGCTCGAGCAGGTGTGGGGCTACCAGTACAAGGCCGACACCCGCCTGGTCAACGTGCACGTGCAGCGGCTGCGCGCCAAGGTCGAGCTCGACGCCGACAACCCGCGCATCGTCATGACCGTGCGCGGCGTGGGCTACCGGGCCGGCACGGCCCGCTGATCGCGGGGCGCCGGTACGGGATGCTCACCTTCACCTGGCGCAGCCTCGTGCAGCGCGCGCGGCGCCTGTGGCGCGGCTCGCTGCAGCTGCGCACGGTCGCGATCACGGTGCTGCTGTCGACCCTCGCTGTCACCGTCGTCAGCGGCTACATGTCGCTCAGCATCGCCGCGAATCTCTACGAGGCGCGCAAGAACCAGGCGATCGCAGAGGCCCGGCAGGCGACCGTGAGCGCCCAGGCGCTCTTCGACAGCTCGGTCTCGGCGAACGGCACGATCGACGTCGAGGCCGTCAGCCGCACGGCGCAGACCACGATCCGCAGCGTCGCGTCGAGCCCGGGCGGCACCGAGTTTGCGATCCTGCGCACGCCCGGCCAGACCACCGAGGTCACCATGACGGCGACGCAGACGCGGGCGCTCGATCTCTCGGTCATCTCCGACGAGCTGCGTGAGCAGGTGGCGCAGGACGACGGGCAGCTCTACACCCAGGCCGTCACGCTCAACGCCGCGACCGGCCGCCCCGACCCGGGCCTCGTCGTCGGCGGCGTATTCGAGGTGCCGACCGCCGGCCAGTACGAGCTCTACCTCGTCTACAACGTGCGCGACGTGCAGCAGACCCTCGACTTCGTGCAGCAGACCCTTGTCATCGGCTCGCTGCTGCTGGTCGGCACCATCGGGCTCGTCACCTACTTCGTCACGCGGCTCGCGATCGGCCCCGTGCGCATCGCCGCCGAGACCGCCGAGAAGCTCGCCGAGGGCGAGCTCGACCGCCGCATCCCCGAGAAGGGCGAGGACGTCATCGCCACCCTCGCGCGCTCGTTCAACCGCATGGCCGACAGCCTGCAGCGGCAGATCACCCAGCTCGCCACGCTCTCGCGGGTGCAGCAGCGCTTCGTCAGCGACGTCAGCCACGAGCTGCGCACGCCGCTCACCACCATCCGGCTCGCCGGCGACGTGCTCTACGAGCAGCGCGACCAGTTCAGCCCGACCACCGCCCGCACGGCCGAGCTGCTGCACGCCCAGGTCGACCGCTTCGAGGCGATGCTCGCCGACCTGCTCGAGATGAGCCGCTACGACGCGGGCGCCGTCGACATCGATACCGAGCCGACCAACCTCGTGCGGCTCGTCGAGGAGTCGCTCGACGCGCTGCGCCCGCTCGCCGACGAGAAGGGCAGCGAGCTGCGGCTCGTCGCCCCGGGCGGCTACTTCGAGGCCGACGTGGATGCGCGCCGCATCCGTCGCATTCTGCAGAACCTGCTCGGCAATGCCGTCGACCATGGCGAGGGGCGCCCGATCGTCGTGCACGTCGACAGCGACGCGACCGCGGTCGCCATCGCGGTGCGCGACTACGGTGTCGGCATGGATGCGGGCCAGCTCGAGCGCGTCTTCGACCGGTTCTGGCGTGCCGACCCCTCGCGGCAGCGCACCACGGGCGGCACCGGGCTCGGGCTCGCCATCGCGACGGAGGACGCGCAGCTGCACGGCGGCACCCTCGATGTGTGGTCGGAGCCGGGGGAGGGCAGCTGCTTCCGGCTGACCCTGCCGCGCGAGCGCGGGGCGACCGTGCACCACTCGCCGGTCGACCTGCCGCCGGCCGAGCCGCTCGAGGTCGACCTGCTCGGCACCGACGGGCTCGCGCTCGAGAGGGGTGAGGAGGATGCGTAGCCGGCTCGCGGCGCTCCTGCTGCTGCCCCTGCTCCTTCCGGCGCTGCTGCTCACCGGCTGCGTCTCGGTGCCCTTCGCCAGCGGCGTCGACCCCGGCGGTCCGATCGAGGGCGAGGTCGACGTCGACTTCGACTTCCTGCCCTCCGGCCCGAGCGCGGGCGCCACGCAGGAGGAGATCCTGCGCGGCTTCCTCGCCGCGACGACCGCGGCGCAGGACAACTACCGCATCGCGCGGTCCTTCCTCGCGGAGGACGTCGCCGACGTCTGGAACCCCTACGACAGCACGCTCGTGCGGGCGCGCGAGGGTGCCGTCGAACGGCTCGACGACGCGACCCTCACCTACAGCGTGCCGATCGTCGCCTCCGTGGATGCGGTGGGCCGGTACTCCGTCTCCGACAGCACCTCCAGCCAGACCCTGCCGGCCTTCCGCTTCGTGCAGGAGGGCGGCGAGTGGCGCATCGCCGAGCTCGGCGACGGCATCCTGATCTCGCAGCAGGCGTTCCCCAGCGCGTTCAGCCAGCACACGATCTACTACTGGGATTCCGCGTTCCGCAACCTGGTGCCCGACCTGCGCTGGTTCCCGACCCGCTCCGAGGTCGCCACTCGCATCGTGCGCGCTGTGCTCGAGCCGCCGACCTCGTGGCTGGGGCAGGGCGCGACGGTGTCGGCGATCCCGGAGGGCACCGAGCTCGCGCTGTCGCCCGTTGCGGTCGTGGCCGGCACTGCGCAGATCGACCTCACGAGCGAGGTGCTCTCGCTCTCCGAGCGTGAGCGGCAGCGCGTGCGCCTCCAGCTCGCGGCGAGTCTGCGCGCGGTGAGCGGCGTCGTCGGGGTCGACATCACGGTCGACCAGAACCTCGTCGCGATCCCGGAGTGGACCACCGGGGCGCCCGACGTCGTGCCGCAGGTCGACCCGCGCGTGCTGCTGCGCACCGACGAGAGCTTCGGCTTCGCGACCGGTGGGGAGGTCGAGCCGCTGGGCGCGCTGAGCCCCCGCGTCATCGAGCTCGAGGCGACCGCCGTCGCGCTCGCCCCCGGGCGCACCACCCTCGCCACGGCGCTC
>JAIWOM010000190.1 GCA_020216895.1 Microcella sp. | reverse complement strand
TCAGCGGCTCGTCGAGGTTGGGCTGCCACGCCGCGCGCGCTTCGTCGGGCATCCGCCGCGGGCTGCCCGAGTCGCGGTCGACGAGCACGATCGTCGTCGCGGCGCGCACGTACAGGGTGCGCGGCTCGTGGCCGACGGGGCTGAACACCTCGTAGCAGACCTGCAGGCTCGCGCCGCCGAGGCGGCCCATCCACAGCTCCACGTCGAGCGGCTCGCGGTGGTACGGGATCGGCGCGCGGTACTCGATCTGCTGCGCGGCGATCAGGGTGAGCACCGCGGCGCCCGCGCCCGTCTCGAGCACCGCCGTCGGCGGCGACGCGGGCCCGCCGCCCCAGAAGGCGGCGATGCGGGCCTCCTCGAGCAGGGTGAACATGCGCGCGTTGTTGACGTGCCCGTGAGCATCCAGGTCGCTCCACCGCACAGGGATCGCGACGTGCAGGCGCGTCATCGGCAGAGTGCGACGTGCAGGCGCGTCATGGATGCTCCCCCGCCGTCAGTCGCGCGTCAGCTTGCGGTAGGTCACGCGGTGCGGCCGCGCGGCCTCGGCGCCCAGGCGCTCGATCTTGTTCGCCTCGTAGGCCTCGAAGTTGCCCTCGAACCAGTACCAGTTCGCCGGGTCGTCCTCGGTGCCCTCGTAGGCGAGGATGTGCGTCGCGATGCGGTCGAGGAACCACCGGTCGTGGGTGATGACCACCGCGCAGCCCGGGAACTCCAGCAGCGCGTTCTCGAGCGACTGCAGCGTCTCGACGTCGAGGTCGTTCGTCGGCTCGTCGAGCAGCAGCAGGTTGCCGCCCTCCTTGAGCGTGAGCGCCAGGTTGAGGCGGTTGCGCTCGCCGCCCGAGAGCACGCCGGCCTTCTTCTGCTGGTCGGGGCCCTTGAAGCCGAACTTCGAGACGTAGGCGCGCGAAGGGATCTCGGTCTTGCCGACCGTGATGATGTCGAGGCCGTCGCTGACGACCTCCCACAGCGTCTTGTTCGGGTCGATGTTGGCGCGGCTCTGATCGACGTAGCTGATCTTGACCGTCTCGCCGATCTTCAGGTCGCCGCCGTCGAGCGGCTCGAGCCCCACGATGGTCTTGAACAGGGTCGTCTTGCCGACGCCGTTGGGGCCGATCACGCCGACGATGCCGTTCGGCGGCAGGCTGAAGCTCAGGCCGTCGATGAGAGCGCGGTCGCCGAAGCCCTTCTGCAGCTTCTTCGCCTCGATCACGATCGACCCGAGGCGTGGGCCGGCGGGGATCTGGATCTCCTCGAAATCGAGCTTCCGCGTCTTCTCCGCCTCCGCCGCCATCTCCTCGTAGCGGGCCAGACGGGCCTTCGACTTGGCCTGGCGGCCCTTGGCGTTCGAGCGCACCCAGTCGAGCTCGTCGGCGAGGCGCTTGGCGAGCTTGGCGTCCTTCTTGCCCTGCACCTCGAGGCGCTCGGCCTTCTTCTCGAGGTAGGTCGAGTAGTTGCCCTCGTAGGGGTAGAGGCGACCGCGGTCGACCTCGGCGATCCACTGCGCGACGTGGTCGAGGAAGTACCGGTCGTGGGTGATCGCGATCACGGCGCCGGGGTACTTCTGCAGGTGCTGCTCGAGCCAGAGCACGCTCTCGGCGTCGAGGTGGTTGGTGGGCTCGTCGAGCAGCAGCAGGTCGGGCTTCTCGAGCAGGAGCTTGCAGAGCGCGACGCGGCGCTTCTCCCCACCGCTGAGGTGGGTGATCTGGGCGTCGCCGGGCGGGCAGCGGAGGGCATCCATCGCCTGCTCCAGCTGGCTGTCGAGATCCCAGCCGTTCGCGGCGTCGATGTCCTCCTGCAGGGCGCCCATCTCGGCCAGCAGCGCGTCGAAGTCGGCGTCGGGGTCGGCCATCGCGAGCGAGATCTCGTTGAAGCGCGTGATCTTGTCGTGCAGCTCGCGCACGCCGTCCTGCACGTTCTCGAGCACCGTCTTCGACTCGTCGAGCTCGGGCTCCTGCATGAGGATGCCCACGGTGTAGCCGTCGCTGAGGCGCGCCTCGCCGTTCGACGGGGTGTCGAGGCCCGCCATGATCTTCAGGATCGTCGACTTGCCCGCGCCGTTGGGGCCGACCATGCCGATCTTCGCGCCCGGGAAGAACGACATCGTGACGTCATCGAGGATGAGCTTGTCGCCGACCGACTTGCGGGCGCGCACCATGGTGTAAATGAACTCGGCCATGGCTCTCAGTCTAGAGAGGCTGTGCGACCCACCAGGCACCGGCCGGTGCCGAGCACGTCGGCCAGCTCGGTCACGACCTCGCCGTCGATGACCTGACCGAGCAGGCACTGCCCGTCGATGAGCACGCCGATGAGGATCGAGTCGGCGGGCGCGTCGACCCGGGTGCGGTCCTGGGTGATCTCGATGGCGTCGCGCTCGAAGCCCGCCTCGACGAGCGTGCGCAGCAGGCGCTTGCTCGAGGGGCTCGGAATCTCTTCGACGAGTCGCGTGAGCACGAAGACGAAGTACGGCCGGTTCTGACCGGCGGTGCCGCCCTCGACGAGCTCCGGGTCCGGGGTCGCGGTGGGCGTGGGCGTCGCCGTCGCGGAGGGCGTGATCGTGGGCGTCGGCAGCGGAGCCGCGGGCGCGCATCCGGTGACGAGGCCGAGCACGAGGGCGGCGGCCAGGGCGATCGCCCCACCGACGGATGCTCCGCTCCGCTTCGGCACGTCGTCCACCTCTCCCGGCCGCCGGTCGTCGGCCGCCTCGATTCTAAGGCCGCGACCGCGGCGCGACCGGGCGCCGCCGGGCCCGTTCGCATACCGAACACGGCCGGGAGGGCATCTATTGCACTGCGGCAGCGGCCGGAGCATGATTCGAGCACGGAACATCAGCGGGTGGCGATCGGGGGATCACCGGGGGCCCGCAGGAACCGGGAGGATCGGAATCGTTCGGGTCGATTCCGAGCACCTCACGATTCGCGGTCGTTCCTGGTCTCTTCGGGTGGGACCAGGAACGACCGCTCTCGTTAAGGCACACTGTGGGCATCCCGAGCCGCTGCATTCCCGCTCGGAGAAGGCAGGGGCGAGATGACGGTTCGCGAGGCGCTGGGTGGGCCCTGGGCCGCCCACTGGCTCGTGCTCGTCGCCTTCCTGCCGCCGGCCACGCTGCTGGTGATCCTGCGCGAGACCGCGACACCCTTCCCCGAGTGGTGGTGGCCGCTCGTCTCCGCCGGGGCGCAGCACCTCGTCACCGGTGCGGTGATCCTCCTCGGCGCACGGATCGCCCGCGCCCGGCACGACATCGTGCCGCTGCCGACCGTGCTCGCGATCTGGACGCTGGGGGCGGTGCTGCGCGGCGTCGTCGCCGGGGTGCTCGCCGAGCAGGTGGCCGGGGTGGACGGCCAGATCCTGATCCGTTCGGCGATCTGGGTGCTCGTGAGCCTGGTGTGGGTGCCGCCCGTCGTCTACGCGATCGCGCAGTTCGAGCGGCGTCGGCTGATCCTCGGCGCCATCGACATCACCGAGTTCGAGCTCGATCGCGCCCGGCCGCGCGCCGACGCCTCGAGCGCCGAGGTGCAGCGGCAGCTGCGCATCGCGATCGCCGAGTCGCTCGCGCCCGCGCTGCACGACCTGCAGGGAAGCCTCGACGCGAGCCGCACCCGCTTCGACCGCGGGGCGGTCGCCGAGCTGAGCCTGCGGGTGTCGAAGCTGCACGACGAGGCCG
>JAIWOM010000189.1 GCA_020216895.1 Microcella sp. | reverse complement strand
CGCTGGGCGCCCGACCCGGCCAGCCGCGAGATCTCGACCGTCGGCGGCAACATCGCCACCAACGCGGGCGGGCTGCTGTGCGCCAAGTACGGGGTCACGCGCGAGGCGGTGCGCGCGCTCGACGTGGTGCTCGCCGACGGCACGCTGCTGCGCACCGGGCACCGCACCGTCAAGGGCGTGACGGGCCTCGACCTGACCGCGCTGCTCATCGGCTCGGAGGGGACGCTCGGCATCATCGTCGGGGCGACCCTCGCGCTGACGCCCGTTCCAGCGGGCGTCGTGGCGACCATCGGGGCGACGTTCGGCAACGTGGAGGAGGCCGCGGCTGCGGCGGCGGCGATCACGGCGGCTCGCATCCGCCCCGCCGTCATGGAGATCATCGATCCCGTCGCGCTCGCGGCGATCCTGCGGCATCTCGGGATGCCCGACCGCGCCCCCGGCACCGCGCACCTGCTCGTGCAGACCGACGGAGCGGCCGCCGAGCAGGAGGCCGCGGACGCCCTCACGATCGTCGCTGCGCGTGGCGGCGACGCGGCGATGACGACCGACCCGGAGGAGGGCGAGCGGCTGCTCGCCGTGCGCCGGGCGATGCATCCGGCCATGGAGGCGCTCGGGCCCGTGCTCATCGAGGACGTCGCCGTGCCGCGCTCGCGGCTGGCGGAGATGTTCGCCGCGATCCGCGCGATCGGCGAACGGTACTCCATGCCGATCCCGACGGTCGCCCACGCGGGCGACGGCAACCTGCACCCGAACCTGGTCTACGCCGGTGATGAGGTGCCCGACGTGGTGTGGCAGGCCGCGGGCGAGGTGTTCGAGGCCGCGCTCGCGCTCGGCGGCACGCTGACCGGCGAGCACGGCGTCGGCACGCTCAAGCGCCGCTGGCTGGCCGCCGAGCTCGGGGACGAGCAGGTGGCACTGCAGCGGCGCATCAAGGAGGCCTTCGACCCGCGGGGCATCCTCAGCCCGGGTCGCGCGATCTGAGCGGGCGCGGCCCAGCGGCCCAGCGGCTCAGCGGCTCAGCGGCTCAGGCGGTCGGGATGATGACGAACACCTTGCGCAGGGGCTCGTGGACGTGCCACACGCCGCGCCAGCCGGCGGGAGTGACGAACAGGTCGCCGGCGCGGAGCTCGAGGGGCTCTTCGCCCTCCTCGACCAGGGTGACGCGGCCGCTGACCAGGTAACAGATCTCGTGGTAGCCGTCGCGGGTGGCGGTGAACGACCCCGTGGTGGCCTCCCAGATGCCCGTCTCGACAGGCCCGGGGCTCACCCCCGGCGCAGCCCAGACGTCGGTGACGCCTTCGGTCTGGCCGGGGGTGAGCGTGGTCGGTTTCGGTGCGAACGCCGCGATGGCGTGCTCGGGGGCGTTGCGCAGCAGAACCGTGGTGGGCATGAGGCTAGGCGATGCGGATCATCTTCTTGTTGACGAACTCGTCGATGCCCAGCGTGCCGAGCTCGCGGCCCGAGCCGGAGCGCTTGATGCCGCCGAAGGGCAGCTCGGGGCTGTCGGCGAGCACGCAGTTGATGTAGACCATGCCGGCCTCGATCTTGTCGGCGACGCGCGCGGCCTGCTCCTCGTCGGTCGTGAAGAGGTACGAGCCGAGGCCGAACGGGGTGTCGTTGGCGAGCTCGACGGCCTCATCCTCGTTGTGCACCTTGAACACCTGGGCGACGGGGCCGAAGAACTCCTCGTAGTACGCCGAGTTGCCGGGCTTCACGTTGGCGAGCACGGTGGCCGAGAAGAAGGTGCCCTCGCGGGTGCCCCCGGTGACCACCTCGGCGCCGCCGGCGACGGCGCGCTTCACCTGATCCTCGAGGCCCTCGGCCGCGCTGGCCGACGAGAGGGGGCCGTAGACGCCGCCCTCGACCATCGGGTCGCTCGGTGCGGCCTCCGACATCTTCGCGGCGAACTTCTCGAGGAAGGCGTCGTACAGCGAGTCGATGACGATGAAGCGCTTGGCGCCGTTGCACGACTGGCCGCTGTTGTCGAGGCGGGCGTCGACGGCCATCTGCACGGTGGCCTCGAGGTCGTCGGTGCTGAGCACGATGAAGGGATCGCTGCCGCCGAGCTCGAGCACGACCTTCTTCAGGTGGCGACCGGCCTGCTCGGCGACGGCCGCACCGGCGCGCTCCGAGCCGGTGAGCGAGACACCCATGACGCGCGGGTCGGCGATGATCGTGGAGATCTGGTCGGTCGTCGCGTAGAGGTTCGTGTAGGCGCCCACCGGGAAGCCCGCGTCGGCGAAGATCTGGTGGATCGCCTCAGCCGACTCGGGGCACTGCGCGGCGTGCTTGAGCAGGATCGTGTTGCCGAGGATCAGGTTCGGGCCGGCGAAACGGGCGACCTGGTAGTAGGGGAAGTTCCACGGCATGATGCCGAGGAGAACGCCCATCGGGCTCTTGCGGATGAACGCGGACCCCTCGCTGCCCTCCATGAGCGCGATCGGCTCGTCCTTCAGCAGGGCCGGGCCGTTGTCGGCGTAGTACTGGTAGATGTCGGCCGAGAAGTCGACCTCGCCCAGGGCGGCCTCGATCGGCTTGCCCATCTCGCGCACGATGATCTCGGCGAGGTGCTGGCGGCGCTCGCGGTGCAGCTCGGCGACCTTCGTGATCAGAGCGGCGCGCTCCTCGACCGTGGTCGAGCGCGACCAGCCGCGGTAGGCGTTGTAGGCGCCCTCGATCGCGCTGGCGACCTCGGCGTCGGTCGCGGTCGAGTACGACCGCAGCGTCTCGCCGGTGGCGGGGTTGATCACTGCGTACTTGCTCATGAGGCTCCTCATCGAATGGACGGATGGTGCGCTGCGCGGGCCCCGGGGCGGCGGCAGTGCGCACCTGGGCCCAGCCTAGGGTCAGCGAGCATCCGGTCGCATCGCCGTCATGGAGATTCCCGGCAGTCTCTTCGCCACCGTGTACAGGTCTTCGCCGCGCCGTCTACAGTGGCTCGCATGAGGCGCCTGCGACACGTGGTCCGCGAGCTGCTGGCCGGCGCCGCCCTCGTGCCGCGGGGTTTCGCGCTGTGGCGCACGCGGCCCGGCGCGATGGCCCTCGGCATGGTGCCGGCCCTGATCGCGGCCACCCTCATCGCCGTCGTGCTGATCACCCTGGGGCTCAACGTCGAGGCGCTGGCACAGGCGATCACGCCCTTCGCCGACGGCTGGGCCGAGCGCGACCGGAGCATCCTCCGCACCCTTCTGGCGCTGCTGCTCGTGGCCGGCGCGATCACGGCGACGATCTACACCTTCACGACGCTCACCCTGCTGATCGGCGACCCGTTCTACGAGCGCATCTGGCGAGCGGCGGAGGAGGACCTCGGCGGCTTCACCCCGTCACCGCTGCGCTTCTGGCGCTCGGTCGGCGACGGCATGCTGCTCGTGCTGCGCGCGCTCGGCTACGCGCTCACGACCTGGGTCATCGGCCTGATCCCCATCGTCGGGTCGGTCGCTGCGGCGATCGTCGGCCCGATGCTCGCCGGGCACCTCATCGCGCGCGAGCTCACCACGCGCCCGTTCCAGGCGCGGGGAATCGACCTCACCGGCCGCGGGCGGCTGCTGCGCGGCTCGCGCGCCCGGGAGCTCGGTTTCGGCATCGCGACCCAGCTGGTCTTCCTCGTTCCCGGCGGCGCGATCGCCGTCATGCCGGCCGCCGTCGTCGGAGCGACGCGGCTCGCCCGCGACGTGCTCGCCCGGGCGGAGCAG
>JAIWOM010000188.1 GCA_020216895.1 Microcella sp. | reverse complement strand
CGAGCACCGCGTCAGCGCTGAGCGCGACGCGCTTGGGCCGGCCGGTGGTGCCGCTCGTCTCGACGACGAGCGCGATGCGCTTCTCGACCTCGAGCGGGGCCGTGTGCACGGGGTTGACGCCCCCGCCGCGGAACAGCACAGCGGGGCCGACGCCCTCGAGGGCGTCGCGCAGGGCCCCCAGGCACGCGAGCGGGTCAGCGGTGTCGACGACGGCGAGCGGGCGGGTCACCCTGCCACGCTACTCCGGGCCCCTGAGCCCCCGCCCGTGTGCCCCAGATCTGGGCCAAACGGGCGCACGTCAGTTCGTCCAGCGCCCGTTTGTCCCAGATCTGGCACCCGTCGATCAGGAACCGGCGGCCGCGGCGGTGCGGATCATGAGCTGGTAGGGCAACTGCCGCTGCTTCAGCTGGTTGACCGTGCCGACGACGATGACGCCGGAGCGCGCATCCCGGTACCAGACGACGCCCGAAGCGCCGGAGTGCCCCTGGAACTCGTACGAGCGGAAGCCGGTGAGCACCGCCGGCAGCCGGAACCGCATGACGCCCGTGCCGTACTCGAGCGGAGAGAAGATGCGGTGCCAGTCGGTGAGCATCTCGTCGAGCACCGTGGCGGCGAATAGCCGGCCGTCGAAGAACTCCTGCAGGAAAGTCACACCATCCCGGAGAGTCGAGACGACGCCGCCCTGCCCGCCGCACGAGGCGAGCAGCAGCGGCAGCCTCAGTTCGCGGTCGCCATGACGGATGACCGCCATCTCGTCGAAGCGATCGAGCGTGTCGGGCGTGAATACGTAAGTTCCCGCGAGCCCGAGCGGCTCGGCGATGCGCGCTCGCACCGACTCGGCGAAAGGCCGGCCGTCGAGGCGCTCGACGACGCCGTCGAGCAATTGGAACCCCGTGTCGCTGTAGAGCCCGCTGCCGCGGCGGGCGGGGGTCATCGCGCGCGACCACGCGACAACGTCGCTCTCGGTCCAGCCGAAGTCCTGCTCCATCGCGCGCTCGAGCGTGGTCGGGCCGTCGGGCCGCGGGCCTTCGAAGAAGTCGGCGAGGCCGGCCGTGTGGGCCATGACCTCGCGCACGGTGATCTCGCCGCTGACGTCGCGGCCGCCCTGCACCGCCAGACCGCTGAGGTCGAGGTCGGGCAGATACCCGGCGATCGGCGCATCCCAGTCGAGTCGACCCTCGTCGCGCAGCTGCGCGAGGCATACGGTCGTGAAGAGCTTGCTGACGCTCGCGACGAAGTACGGCCGGTCGGGGTCGCCGTGCACGATGTCGAGGGCGTGCTCGCCCTGCCGGCCGGGAGCGACCACCCGCCACAGCACCTCGCCGGTGCGGCGGTCGCCCTCCGCCCGCGTGATCAGCCGCCGGATGCGCTGCTCTCGTGTCGTCATGCTGCGGGTCTCCTCGTCCCTCGTGTTATCGGTGTTCACATTCGGGTCATGTGTAGCGCATCAATGTGTACACTGTCAACATGGCCGACCGTCCGCGCTACCACCACGGTGCCCTGCGCGAGGCGCTCGTCGACGCGGGCGAGCAGCTCGCGCGGTCCGAGGGGCTCGACGGGGTCACCGTGCGCCGCATCGCCGCGGCCTGCGGAGTGAGCGCCGCGGCCGTCTACCGCCACTTCCCGAGCGGCGACCACCTGATCGCGGCCGTCGCGCAACGGGCGCGCGAGATCATGGCGCGCGACATGTTCGCCCGGCTCGACGCGGCCGCGGGCCGCGCCCCGATCGACCGGCTGCGCGAGGTCGGCGAGTCGTACATTGCCTTCGCCCTCGCCGAGCCGCGCCTGTTCTCGCTCGTGTCGATGCCCATGACGACGCCGCCCGATCGACCCGACGACCCCAACGCGGCCGACCTCGTGCGCGACATCGTGCTCGAGCTCGAGCCGCTGGGCGCGGTCGACGAGCAGCGCGTGGCGAGCCGCATGATGCTCGCGCAGGCGAGCGCTCACGGCCTCGCCGTGATCCTGCGCGACTTCGTGCCCGACCCTCGGGCGCGGGAGCAGCTCATCGCCGGGGTGCTCGACCGCGTGGGCGCGGGGCTCGAGGCCTAGCGCCGCTCGCGGCGAGCATCCGCCCCCCTGGCTCAGATCTGGGCCAGAAGGGCGCTAGCTTGCCGACCATCCGCCACTTTGCGGCGAATCTGCCGCCCTGGCCTAGAACTGCCAGGGGAACGGGGACCAGTCGGGCGTGCGCTTCTGCAGGAAGGAGTCGCGGCCCTCGACGGCCTCGTCGGTGCCGTAGGCGAGCCGCGTCGCCTCGCCCGCGAAGAGCTGCTGGCCGACCATCCCGTCGTCGGTGAGGTTCATCGCGTACTTGAGCATGCGGATCGCCGTCGGGCTCTTCGTCAGGATCGTCTCGGCCCAGTCGAGACCCACCTCCTCCAGTGACGCGTGCGCCACGACGGCGTTGACGGTGCCCATCTCGTAGGCGCGCTGCGCGTCG
Organism: Microcella sp.; assembly: GCA_020216895.1. Lineage (GTDB taxonomy): Bacteria > Actinomycetota > Actinomycetes > Actinomycetales > Microbacteriaceae > Microcella. The sequence goes on along the minus strand of JAIWOM010000188.1, from coordinate 1,281 downwards.
TACTCGCGGGCGAGGAAGAAGATCTCGCGCGCCACCTTCTGCCCCACCTGCTTGGCGAGGTAGGCGCTGCCGTAGCCGGCGTCGAAGGAGCCGACGTCGGCGTCGGTCTGCTTGAAGCGGGCATGCTCGCGGCTCGCGATCGTGAGGTCGCAGACCACGTGCAGCGAGTGCCCGCCGCCCGCCGCCCAGCCGGGGACGAGCGCGATGACGACCTTCGGCATGAAGCGGATCAGGCGCTGCACCTCGAGGATGTGCAGGCGCGAGGCCCGCGCGGTATCGACCGTGTCAGCGGTCTCGCCCTCGGCGTACTGGTAGCCGGCCCGCCCGCGGATGCGCTGGTCGCCGCCCGAGCAGAACGCCCACCCGCCGTCTTTCGGGCTCGGGCCGTTGCCGGTCAGCAGCACGACCCCGATGCGGGGGTTCTGGCGCGCATCATCGAGGGCGCGGTACAGCTCGTCGACCGTGTGCGGGCGGAAGGCATTGCGCACCTCCGGTCGGTCAAACGCGATGCGCGCGATGCGCCCCGAGGTGTCGTGGTGGTAGGTGAGGTCGGTGAGGTCGTCGAAGCCGGGTGCGACCACCCAGCGCGCGGCATCGAAGGTCTCAGAGACGAACGGCTCGGCCATGCGGCCAGCCTACGCGCGCCGCCCGGTGCCAGACTGGGCACGTGGATGCTCTGCCGCCGCTCGACGAGGTGCTCGCCCGCGCCCACGTCGTGAGCGTGCCGCTCGTCACCCGGTTCCGCGGCGTCGAGCGCCGCGAGGCCGTGCTGCTCGACGGCCCCGTCGCCTGGAGCGAGTTCGCCCCCTTCATCGAGTACGACGACGCCGAGGCGAGCACCTGGCTGACCGCGGCCCTGAGCGTCGGGTGGCAGGAGTCGAGCGCACCCGCGGTCAGGGCGAGCATCCCGGTCAACGCCACGCTGCCCGCCGTGCCGCTCGACCGCATCGCCGCGACCCTGGCCCGCTTCGGCGACTGCCGCACGGTGAAGATCAAGGTGGCCGAGCGCGGGGAGACCCTCGCCGACGACGTGGCGCGCGTCGCCGAGGTGCGGCGACTGCTCGGGCCGGAGGGTCGGATCCGCCTCGATGCGAACGGCGGCTGGAACCTCGACGAGGCCGAGCACGCGATCCGCGCTCTCGAGCAGTACGACCTCGAGTACGTCGAGCAGCCCTGCGCGACCGTCGACGAGCTCGCCGAGCTGCGCCAGCGCGTGCACCGGCTCGGCGTGCCGATCGCCGCGGACGAGAGCGTGCGCAAGGCCGCCGACCCGCTGGCGGT
>JAIWOM010000187.1 GCA_020216895.1 Microcella sp. | reverse complement strand
CGCCTCGAGCGCGGCGAGCTCGCCGTTGACCTCGATGCGCAGCGCCTGGAAGACGCGCTTGGCCGGGTGGCCGGCCCGCTGCACGGCGCGCGGCGTCGCCTGGGCGATCAGCTCGACCAGCTGCGACGAGCGCACGAGGGGATGCTCGGCGCGGGCCTCGACGATGCGACGCGCGTAGCGCGGCGCCAGCTTCTCCTCCCCGTAGGCGTAGAAGATGCGGCGCAACTCGGCCTCGGAGTACTCGGCGAGCACGGTCGCGGCGGTGATGCCGGTCGTGCGGTCCATGCGCATGTCGAGCGGGGCATCCTGCGCGTAGGCGAAGCCGCGCTCCGCCTGGTCGAGCTGCATCGACGAAACACCCAGATCGAAGAGCACCGCGGTGACCCGGTCGATGCCGAGCCCATCGAGAGCATCCCGCATGCCGCTGTAGACGGTGTGGACGAGGTCGACGCGGTCGCCGAACGGGGCGAGTCGCTCACCGGCGCGGGCCAGGGCGTCGGTGTCGCGGTCGAGCCCCACCACGTGCAGGCCGGGGTGACGCTCGAGCGCGGCCTCGGCGTGACCGCCCAGACCGAGGGTGGCGTCGACGAGAACGGCGTCTGGCGCCTCAAGGGCGGGGGCGAGCAGCTCGAGGGTGCGCTCGAGCAAGACGGGGATGTGAACGGGGGTGGTGGTCATGGTGATGTCGGTTCCGAGTGCGGGGCCCTGATCCCCATCCGTGCGACCTGGCACCGGGGAAGGTGCGCCAGGGCGGGTCACGGCTGGGAGTCAGGCCCCCCGCGATCAGAAGAGTCCGGGAATCACCTCCTCCTCCGTTGCGGCGAAGGCCTCCTCGCGCTCGGCGTAGTAGGTGTTCCAGGCCTCGGTCGACCAGATCTCGGCGCGGTCGCCCGCACCGATGACCGTGAGTTCGCGGTCGAGGCCGGCGTAGTCGCGCAGCACCTGCGGAATCGTCACGCGGTGCTGCGAGTCGGGCTCCTGCTCACTGGCGCCGGAGAGGAAGAAGCGCTGGAACTCGCGGCCCTGCTTGCTGGTGAGCGGTGCGGTGCGCAGCTTCTCGAGCTGCTGCTGGAAGGTCGCGGCACTGAAGACGTAGATGCAGTGCTCCTGGCCGCGGGTGAGGACGACCCCGCCGGCGAGCTCGGCCCGGAACTTGGCCGGGAGGATGATGCGCCCCTTGTCGTCGAGCTTGGGGGTGTGCGTGCCGAGAAGCATCGTCCTGGCCCCCCTCTCATCTCCGGCCCGAGATCAGGTGATGTCCTCCACTTTACTCCACATTCCTCCACAAGTGGAAGCATTTCCGGGAGTTTATGCCCGCAGATTGCTTTTGTCACGCCGGATGCTCCGCCCTCGCCCCCGGAAACACGGGGCAGAACGAGGTGGAGGGAAAGGGAGCACCGTTGGAGCGGTGGTGGAGGGAAATGCCCACCGGCGCAGCGAAAACTCCCTCGAGCTGCCCGTTCAGGGCACAGAAAAAGGGGCCGGCCCGAAGGCCGACCCCTGACGTGGAGGGAGGTGGAGGGCTACTCGCCGCGCTCGTCCTGGCGGCGCTCCCAGCGCTCGTTCATGGTCTGCATCCACGACGATCGCGGAGCACGGGTGGAACCCGAGCGGCCGGCAGCGGTCGGCTCGGCCGCACCGCGACCGGGCGACAGGACCATGAGCACGCCGCCGAGCATGAGGCCGAAACCCACGACGCCGACGATCGGCTGCCGCACGATGACGCCCGCGACCAGCGCGGCCACACCGGCGACGGCGAGCAGAGCGCCGATCACGATGAGCCGGTAGTTCGGCTTGCCTCGGCGGCCGGCGACAGTGGCGACGAAATCGGCGTCGTTCTGGTAGAGATTGCGCTCCATCTCCTCCAGGAGGCGCTGCTCGTGCTCAGACAGCGGCATGATGACCCCTTCGACGACTAGGAGGGGAAGCCCCCTCCCCCCACATTCTAGGCTCGCCGCGCTGGATAGGCTAGGCGAGTGCCTGAGAGAACCCGGTTAGTCGACCTAGTCAACGCCCGGCTGGAGCGCTTCCTCGAGGAGCGTGCGACCCAGCTGGAGCAGATCGCCCCCGAGCTCTCGGTGTTCATGGATGCGAGCCGCGACCTGCTCGGCGGCGGCAAGCGATTCCGCGCCCTCTTCTGCTACTGGGGCTGGCACGCGGTCGCCGGCACCGTCCGACCGGACGACCTCCTCGCCGAGCTCGACACCCACAGCGATCTGCCGAGCGTCATCGAGGCCGCCGCGGCGCTCGAGCTGTTCCACGCCGCCGCCCTCGTGCACGACGACATCATGGACAACTCCGACACGCGCCGCGGCATGCCGGCGGCGCACCGCCGGTTCGAGGCCGACCACGCCAGCCATGAGTGGACCGGAAGCCCCCGCACCTACGGCACGGCGACGGCGCTGCTCCTCGGCGACCTCCTGCTGGGCTGGAGCGACGAGCTGCTCGACGTCGGACTCGCGCGCCTCGGCGATCCGCGCAGCGCGCGCGCGGCCCGTGCCGAGTTCCAGACGATGCGCACCGAGGTGACGGTCGGCCAGTACCTCGACATTCTCGAGGAGGTGGCCTGGCGCGACTCCCCCGAGGCCGAGCTGCTGCCCCGCGCGCACCGCGTCGTGACCTTCAAGTCGGCCAAGTACTCGATCGAGGCTCCGCTCGCCCTCGGCGGTCTGATGGCCGGCGGAACGCTCGAGCAGGTGGCCGCGCTCCGCGCCTTCGGCCTGCCCCTCGGCGTCGCCTTCCAGCTGCGCGACGACCTGCTCGGCATCTTCGGCGATCCCTCGGTCACCGGCAAGCCTGCCGGTGACGACCTGCGCGAGGGCAAGCGCACGGTGATCATCGCGCTGGCCCGCGCCGCACTGCCCGCCGGCGCCGTGGCCCTCATCGATGAGCTGCTGGGCGAACCCGACCTCACCGATCACCAGATCGCGACGCTGCAGGCGACGATCCGCGACAGCGGCGCCGTGGAGACGACCGAGCGGATCATCGAGCGCTCCGTGCAGGAGGCGCTCCACGCGCTCGAGGAGGCTCCCGTGAGCCGCGCCGCGCGCGCCGAGCTGATCGGGCTCAGCGATCTGGTGACGCGCCGCGCGACCTAGAAGGCGAGCGCCTGGGCGACGCGTCGGACCTCGGCCTTGCGGCCCGATCGCAGCGCCGCGATCGGCGACGCGCCAAGCATCTCGTTCGGCGTCAGCATCCAGTCCATCGCCTCGTCGTCGCTGAAGCCGTCGTCGGCCAGGAGCGTCAGGGTGCCGCGCAGATCCTTGACAGGCGCGCCGTCGAGCAGGAACTCCTCCGGCACGACGAGCACCCGGTCACGGCGCACGGCCAGGAGCTGCCGCTCCTCGAGCAGTCGATGCACCCGTCCGGGGCTGAGGTTCAGGATCTCGACGAGATCGGGGACGGTCAACCAGCGAGCGGATTCGGAAGCCACGTCACCAGAGTGCCATGCTCTGCCCCCCGTCGCCCGACGAGTCGAATGTTACGAACATGTGAACGGAAACCACATCTTCCACTTCTCTTCACTTGCGTAGTACTGTGAAACAGTGGCCGGGGGGCCATCGCGCCGCAGTGCGCCCACGGGGGCAGGGGAGGTTTCGCGCATGAGCGATCCGAGGCATGTCGGGAGCACCGCGCCGTCCTGCGAGCCGGGCACCGAGCCGGGCATCGAGCAGCACATCGACCCGCGCGCCCGAGCCGTGCTCGCCGGCCTCTCGCCGCGCACCGCCCCGAGCGCGCCGCCG
>JAIWOM010000186.1 GCA_020216895.1 Microcella sp. | reverse complement strand
CGGCGGCCTCCGCGGCCGCGGCGAGCTCGCTCGGCGACCCGGGCACCTCATCGGGCCCCGCCCACGGGTCGCCCGGGGCGGTGACCTGCTGGGCGTCCCAGGTGCCGTACACCTGCTCGGTGTTGGACGCGATGAGCGCGCACAGGGTCGGCACGTCCGTCTCGAGGTGGTCGGCCATCGCCCGAACCGTGTGCGGCATCAAGTAGGGCCCGTTCGGCCGCCCGCGGAACGGGTGCGGGGTCAGGAACGGCGCGTCGGTCTCGACGAGGACGAGCTGCCTCGGCATCACCTCTAGCGCTTCGCGCAGGTTCGCCGCGTTCTTGAATGTCACCGTGCCCGCGAAGCTCGCGTACCAGCCGTTCTCGGCCAACACCCGGGCGAGCGCGGCGTCGCCGCTGAAGCAGTGGAACACCGTGCGCTCGGGCGCTCCGACGCGCAGCAGCGTCGCCACGATGTCGTCGTGCGCGTCGCGGTCATGGATCTGCAGCGCCAGGCCGTGCTTCTTCGCGATGGCGATGTGGGCTTCGAAGGCGGCGAGCTGGGCGTCGCGTCCGCGGCCCGGCTCGGTGCGGAAGTAGTCGAGGCCGGTCTCGCCGATGGCGACCACGCGGGGCTGAGCGGCCAGTTCGTCGATGACCGCGAGAGCGGCATCCAGCTCGCCCGATTCGGCGAGCGCCGGAATCTCATTGGGGTGGATGGCGACCGCGGCGAGCACCCGGGGCTCGCGCGCCGCGACCGCGGCCGACCAGCGGCTCGTGAGCACGTCGGTGCCCACCTGCACCACGCCGCGCACGCCGACCGCGGATGCCCGATCGAGATGCTCGCGGTAGTGCAGCGGGTTCTCACCGTCGGCGATCTCGAGGTGCGTGTGGTTGTCGTACACCGGCACCGTCAGCGCCTCGGGGCTGGGCGGGTAGCTGAGGTCGCGCGTCGTGCCCTCCATGATGGCGCGGGCGCGCACGTGCGGGTCGAGCGCGTTCGGGTCGAGCGGTTCGGCGCTCCCGGTCACGGCGACCGCCTACTCGGTCTCGATGCGCGGGAAGAGCGCCTCGAGCGGCTGCGTCTGCGTGCCGGCGGGCAGCTGGCCCCAGCGGGCGGCATCCGGGATGCGCTGCTCGCGCAGCCCGCCGAGCGCAGTCTCGGCCCCGAGCGCGACCCAGAGCTTCTGCGTGGCCTGCGGCATGACGGGCGAGAGCAGCACGGCGAGGGCGCGCAGGCCCTCGGCCGCGGTGTACAGGATCGTCTGCAGGCGGCCCTCCAGAGCCGGGTCCTTCGCGACCTTCCAGGGCTCCTGCTCGGTGAGGTAGCCGTTGAGCTCGTCGACGAGGGTCCACACCGAGGCGATCGCGTCGTGGATGGCGAAGGCGTCGAGGGCGCGCTGGGCGCCGGCGAGAGCATCCGTCGTCACCTGCTCGATGCGGCGGTCGGCGTCGGTGACCTCGACCGCGGCGGGCACGACGCCGTCGCAGTACTTGCCGATCATGGCGACGACGCGCGAGGCGAGGTTGCCGAAGCCGTTGGCGAGCTCGGCCTGGTAGCGGGCGGCGAGGTCCTCCCACGAGAACGAGCCGTCCTGCCCGAACGAGATGGCGCTCATGAAGTAGTAGCGGAAGGCGTCGCTGCCGAACACCTCGGTGATCTGGTGCGGTGCGATGCCGGTCAGCTTCGACTTCGACATCTTCTCGCCGCCGACGAGCAGCCAGCCGTGGCCGAAGACCTTCGCGGGCGGCTGCAGCCCGGCCGCCATGAGCATGGCGGGCCAGATGACCGCGTGGAAGCGCGCGATGTCCTTACCGACGAGCTGCACGGCCGGCCAGCGGCGCTCGAACTGCGCGTCGTCGCTGCCCCAGCCGATGGCCGAGATGTAGTTGAGCAGGGCGTCGAACCACACGTAGGTGACGTGGCTGTCGTCCCACGGGATGCGCACACCCCAGTCGAAGCTCTGCCGCGAGATCGACAGGTCATCGAGACCGCGCCGCACGAACGAGATGATCTCGTTGCGCAGGCTCGCGGGCTGGATGAAGTCGGGCTGCGACTCGTAGAGGTCGAGCAGCTTCTGCTGGAAGGTGCTGAGCGCGAAGAAGTAGTTCTTCTCCTTCAGCACCTCGATCGGGCGGCCGTGGATCGCGCACACGCGCTGCCCCGCGAACTCGCCGGCACCGTCGACGAGGTCATCGTTCTGCTTGTACTCCTCGCAGCCGACGCAGTAGTAGCCCTCGTACTCGCCCTCGGTGATGAAGCCGTCGTCGTAGAGCTTCTGCAAGAACTGCTGCACGACCTTCTCGTGCCGCTCCTCCGTGGTGCGGATGAAGTCGTCGTTGGCGATGTCGATCGTGTCGAGCAGCGGCTTCCACGCCGACTCGACGAGCTTGTCGGCCCACTCCTGCGGGGTTACGCCGTTGGCGACCGCCGTGCGCAGGATCTTCTGGCCGTGCTCGTCGGTGCCGGTCAGCGACCAGGTGTCGACGCCCGACTGGCGGTGCCAGCGGGCGAGCACGTCGGCGGCGACCTCCGTGTAAGCGTGGCCGATGTGCGGCACGTCGTTGACGTAGAAGATCGGCGTGCAGATGTAGAAGCGGTCGGCGGCACCCATGGTGTGCTCCAGCCTACCGGCGCGAATCTCTGCATTAAGCGGTACCATAAGCGCTCGTGAGGATCACTAGATTCTTCGCAGGGGGGATCGTGGGCGCGGCGCTGGCCGTCGCCCTCAGCGGTTGCGTGAGCAGTACGCCGCCGTTGACTGTCTATGGCGGGCTGATCGACCGCTGCGTCGAGAACCGGACGAGCGACGAGGGCTTCATGGCCCTGGTCGGCACGACGGTCGTCAACGACTCGCCGCGCAGCGTGATCCTGCGCGACGTCGCCCCGGTGCGCCTCATCAACGCCTCCATCGCCGAGATCAGCGTCGTGCCCCTCGCCGCTCCCGAGGTGGGTTTCGGATTCGCTCCGGGCGCGGTGCTCACCCCGGAACAGAGAACCCTGTGGCGCGAGCGACAGCCGCTCGACGGCACCGTCATCGGCCCCTTCCAGGCGGTGAGCATCGTCGTGCACCTCCACGCCGCCGACTACCGCGAGTACGCCGGCATGGACGGGTTGCGGGTGAAGTACGACGACGGCTGGTTCTCGGCGACCAGCACCTCCGACGGCGAGGTGGGGTTCGTCGCGCCGTGGGCGCAGTGCGGCGCGCGCTAACGTGCTGGCTGTGACCCGTCGATCCGCCCTCGCCACCCTGCCCCTTGTCGCCACCCTCGCCCTGAGCGGCTGCAGCGGCTCGCCTGACGACCCGCTCGGGCTCGGCGGCTGCCTCGAGAGCGACCGCGGAACGATCGCGGTCGGCGTCAGCAACACCTCCGGCGAGCCGATCGTGATCGACGCCGCCGAGCTGGCCGAAGGCTCGACCGGCGTGGTGCTCATCGACACCTTCCTGGCCCTCGATGAGGAGGCCCGCGGCACGGCCGTGCTGTTCGACGACGGGGGCCGCGCCGCGTTCGGCGGCGTCGATCTCGACCGGGAGGCGATCGAGCCGGATGCTGCCGCCTATGTCGGCGTCGAGGTTCAGCGCACCGGCTCCGAGCCGGGACGTGTCGCCGGCCTGACCCTCACCGTCGACGGCGAACCGCAGGGCGTGCCCGTGACGCTCGACCTCGTCGACAGCTGCGGGTAGCGCAGGCCCGCTGACCCTCGCGAGCTAGGGAGCGGCGTCCCGTCGCGCGGCGAGCGCGGCCTCGTAGAGCTCGCGGCGGCCGAGCCC
>JAIWOM010000185.1 GCA_020216895.1 Microcella sp. | reverse complement strand
CGGTCGGCCCCGGCGCGGGCTCGGTCACGATGCGCCTGCCCATCGTGCTGGGGCTGCCCATCTACGGGCGCGCGCACCTCACCGAGGGCGCGGCCGAGCCGGGCCCGCGCGAGCGCTCGCGCCTGTGGTCGACGCCGATGACCTCGGTCGACGCCTGGGTCGAGAGCACCGGTGCTGGCCGGGTCTCGTTCATCAAGGCCGACGTCGAAGGATTCGAGCCGCAGGTGCTGGAGGGAGCGGCGGCGACGATCGACCGCGACCGCCCGGCGGTGCTGCTCGAGATCGAGGACCGCCACCTCGAGCGCTACGGCACGGTGGCGGCGGAGGTCGTCGCCGAGATCGCGCGCCGCTGGCCCGACTATCGCATGCACGTGTGGCGCGACGAGGCCTGGCAGCCGGTCGACGAGGTCACCCTCGCCGCCCGCAACTACCTCTTCGCCACGCCCGCCGCGCTCTCGCGGGCCTGAGCCGCCGCGGCGCGCTCCTCGCGCACGGCCAGCCAGCGGAACACCGCCCACACGACGATCGTCAGCACCATGAAGCCGACGAACAGCACGACCGTCGACGCGAGCGGCCCGGCCGTCTCGGCCCAGGCGCCCGGCAGCGGCACGATGATCGTCACGAACGACACCGCGATGACCGCGGCGAGCCCGGCCCAGGCGAGCCGCGACCACTGCCAGATCGACCGGCCGTCCAAGAACATGATCGGGATGATCGCGATGGCCAGCGAGCTGAGCGCCTCCACGGTGATGGCCACGAGCGTCTCGCGCCAGAGCAGCTCGGCGAACCCGGGGTCGGCCGACCCGAGCGCGAGGGATGCGCCGTAGAGCATCCAGGCCCCGATGCCGATGCCGAGCAGCACGGTCGTGACGAACGCCGCCAGCCGGCCCGACTCGTCGCGGCGCAGCTCGCGCGCCAGCTGCACCCCCAGCACGAGACCGAACAGCAGGCCCGGGGCGACCCCGAAGAGCCGCGACAGCAGCACGGTCGCGGCGGTCAGCAGGATCGCGCCGGGCAGGATGCGCTGCGCGACCTCCACGTCGAACCAGCGCTTCGCCGCGGCCCGGAGCGCCAGGCCGCCGAGCACGTTGACGACGAACAGCGCGATGCCGATGGCGATCCACAGCCGGAGCGTCGATGCGGTGAAGCCCGCGTTCGGGTCGACCAGCGTCGACAGGCCCGCCACGAGGGCGATCACGGCGATGAGCGAGCCGGTGCGGCCCAGCCGTCGCTGCACGGCGTCGCCCCAGCGGTCGAGGCGCTCGCGCCAGGTCCCCCGCAGGCGCGGGAGCCGGTGGTAGTTCTCGCGCACGGTGGCGTGGAGCAGCTCGGCCGGGATCGCGACGAAGAGCAGGAAGGCCGCGGCTCCGCTGATGGCGCCCGCCAGCACGATGCCCGGCGTGCTGATTACATCGAGGGGGCTGCGCAGGCTCGTGCCGAAGATCGTCGGGTCGCTCGGACCACCACCCCCGACCGTGCCGCCCTCCGGCGGGACGACCGGAGCGGCGATCGGCTCGGTGTCGGTGTCGTCGGTGGAATCCTCCGTGGGCTCCGGCGACGGGGTGGGCTCGACCGGGGGGTCAGGGGTCGGCGACGGCTCCGGGGTCGGGATGATCGGGGTCACGTCGTCCGTCACGGGCGTGACAGGCGGTGCGGGCGGCGGCGGGGGCGGCGGCGGGGGCGTGACCACCGTGAAGGTCACCTGCGGGTCCGGGCTCGGCCCGGTGTTGCCGATCGCGTCCTCCTGGTAGCTGCCGACCGTGTACTCGCCGGGGGTCACAGCGGCGAGCGTGCAGCTCCAGACGCCGGCGCCGTTGATCGGGGTCGGCCCGCAGGCCGGGGCGAACGACGGGAAGAACAGGGGATACGCGGTGCCGCCGGGCTCGCCGGTGCCGACGATCGTCGGGGTGAGGTCGGCGACGACCTGGCCGCCGGTCGGGCTGGTGATGCTCGTGAAGCCCGGGCCGGTCGCGTCGATGAGCACGGTGCCGCTGCGAACGCTCGAGGTCGCGAAGCTCGTGGTGGTCGTGATCGTGTACGGGTACGTGCCGTCGCCCGCGATGCTGAAGTCGATCGGGCAGGTGAACTGGCCGGCGACCACCGCGACGGTGCAGGTGTCGACCCCCGGCACCGTCGCCGTGACCGTCGACGCGCCCCCGTCGTTGTACGTGGTGCCCTCGAAGGCGAAGCTCGCCGGGAACCGCGAGGCGTACGCGGTGCCGGGCCCGGTCGCGTTGGTCAGCGTCGGTGGGTTGAGCGCGTTGAACTCGCGCGTCTCGGAGGCGCCGAGCTGGACCCCCGCGATGACCTCGGCGCGGAAGGTGCCGAACGTATCGGGCATCGCCGTGACGGTGCACACCCACGTCTCGTCGGGGAGCACCGTGGTGGTGCAGATCGCCTCCTCGGGCGCGCCCCCCAGGTCGACGGTGAAGAGCCGGACGGTGTCTCCGGGGTTCCCCTCGCCATCGAACGCTTGGCTGAAGGTGCCGTTCTCGTCGGGGAGGAACGTCGTCGACTCGGCAGGCGGGTTGGCGTAGAAGCGGAACGGCAGCGCCCACGCCGGGTCGTCCGCCGTCAACAGGCCGGCGAGGCCGCCGGCGAGGCCGAGCGCGGCGATGGTGGTGAGCGCCACCTCGCGGCGCACACGGGCTGCGGGGCGGGGGCTCGGGCGGTGCGGGGAGGTGGTTCGTCGCATCAGCGGGCGAGCCTCTCGGGCAAGTCGACGGGTGCTCGGAGTCTAACCCCGTGGGGCGCCGAATCCGCGGTCTCCGGCTCAGCCGCGGTCGGGGAACCCGTGCGGCAGTGCACTCAGCGTCGGACGAAGCTCCTCCAGCCGGGCCTGCTCGAGCCGCAGGGCCGTCGCCTCGCGCTCACGGCGCAGCGCCGCCACCCCGGCCAGGAACAGCTCGGCGTCGCCACCCGGCACAGGCGACACATAGGTCGAGGCCTCGATGGCGAGGTCGCGGGCGAGGCGCTCGCGGGTGGCCGGCAGGTGCCCGGGCGCCTGGCGCAGGAACTGCGCGATGCGGCGCGACAGCGGGTCGGGCAGGCGGGCGACATCGGCGACGGATGCCCACTCCACCAGCTCGGCGGGAACCCCGAACGCCCCTGACACCGCGGGTGCGACCCGCTCGTACTGGCTGTAGGTGCCCGCGATGAGGTCGCCGAGCCGCTTCGCGCGCGCGTTCAGCATGGCGACGACGACGGCGAGGCCGCCGAACGTGAAGACGATCTCGAACAGGCCGACGAACGAGCGGATCACCGCGTGGCGGAACGCGATGGCGCCGCCGTCGTCGCGCACGATGCGGTCGCCGAGCGCGAGCCGCCCGAGCGACTTGCCCTGCGCGGCCGTCTCGACGACGGCGGGCAGCAGCACGAGGCCGAGCACGATGCACGCGATCGAGATCGCGGTGCCCAGCTCCTCCGGCACGCCGAGCGCGCCCGCGGCGGAGAACGCCAGCCACAGCATCCCGGCGGTGACGAGACCGTAGAGGAGGTAGTCGATGATGGCGCCCGCCATGCGCAGCACGACGCTCGTCGGGCGCAGGTCGAGCGCGACCGCCTCGCCGGTGAGCAGCTCGCGCTGCTCGTCGTAGGAGGTCTCCGAGCCGGCCATGCCATCATCTAAACAGATGGATCTCGACGCTTACTCGACCGCGCACGCGCCCGAATGGGAGCGCCTGCGCGAGCTCGCGCGCCAGCGGCGGTTCGCCGGGCGCGATGCCGACGAGCTCATCGAGCACTACCAGGCTGGCGCCACCCAGCTGTCGGCTATCACGACCAGCGCCGGGCA
>JAIWOM010000184.1 GCA_020216895.1 Microcella sp. | reverse complement strand
CCGCCGCCGTGCCCGACCCGCTCTACGGCTACGGCCTCGTCGACGCGGCCGCCGCGGTCAGCGCCGATGTCGATCCGGTCACCGAGAACCCCCTCGGCTCGCTCGCCGACTGGGTCGCGCTCAACCGCCGCGCCGAGGCCGACCCGCTCGCGGCCGCCCTCCCGCAACTGCGCACCGCCATCGGCCGTACGACCGGCCCGACTCCGTTCGGGATGCCCGCTCCGGGCTCCGCGCCGCCTGAGCCGATCCTCCCGGTCGCCCTCATCGTGACCGGCGTCGGCACCGCGCTCGCGACCCTCGCGGCGGCCGGCGTGATCCGGTTCGTGACGCGCACGCGTACCGAGTAGATTAGGGCGGTCCCCTCTACCACCTAGGAGAGCTTTTCCCGTGCCCAGAATCCTCATCGTCGGTGGCGGCTACGCCGGTTTCTACACCGCTCTGAAGCTCGAGAAGCACCTGCGTCGGGGCGAGGCCGAGGTCGTCATGGTCGACCCGCTGCCCTACATGACCTACCAGCCCTTCCTGCCCGAGGTGGCGGCCGGGTCGATCGAGCCCCGCCACGCGGTCGTGTCGCACCGCCGTCACCTGAAGCGCACCACCGTGATCACCGCGCGCGTGACCGGCATCGACCACGCGAACAAGACCGCGACGATCACCCCCGAGGTCGGCGAGCCCTACGAGCTCGAGTACGACCACGTCGTCGTGACCGCCGGCTCGGTGTCGCGCACCTTCCCGATCCCCGGCGTCGCCGACGAGGCGATCGGCATGAAGTCGATCGAGGAGGCCGTCGCCGTGCGCGACCGCCTGATCGACAACTTCCACCGCGCGGCCCTGCTGCCGCCCGGCCCGGAGCGCGACCGTCTGCTCACGGTCGTCGTGGTCGGCGGCGGCTTCGCCGGCATCGAGACCTTCGCCGAGCTGCGCAGCCTCGCCAGCTCGCTGCTGGCCCAGTACCCGAGCCTCACCATCGATGACACGCAGTTCCACCTCATCGAGGCGATGGGGCGCATCATGCCCGAGGTGTCGCTCAAGACCAGCCACTGGGTGCTGAAGAACCTCGCGCAGCGCGCGGCCACCGTGCACCTCGACACGCAGCTCACGAGCGCCGTCGACGGCCGCATCGAGCTGTCGACCGGGGAGACCTTCGAGAGCGACCTCATCATCTGGACCGCCGGCGTCATGGCCAACCCGGTCGTGCGCAACACCGACCTCCCCGTCGAGGAGCGCGGTCGCCTGCGCGCGCAGGCCGAGTTGCGTGTCATCGACGAGAGCGGCGCCGTTGTCGAGGGCGCCTGGGCGGCCGGCGATGTCGCGGCCGTGCCCGACCTCACCGGGGGCGGCGTGGGCGGCTTCTGCGTGCCCAACGCGCAGCACGCCGTGCGCCAGGGCAAGCAGCTGGCGAAGAACCTCGCGGCCGCGGTGCGGGGCGAGGCGCCGAAGCAGTACATCCACAAGAACCTCGGCGCGGTCGCCGGCCTCGGCCTCTGGGTGGGCGTCTACCAGTGGCGCAATCTGGCCATCAAGGGCTGGATCGCCTGGATCATGCACCGCGGCTACCACGGCCTCGCGGTGCCGATGTGGGAGCGCAAGCTGCGCGTCTTCAGCGGCTGGATCGGCCACTTCTTCCTCGGCCGCGACATGGTGAGCCTCGCCGCGCGCGAGACGCCGAAGGCGTACTTCCAGGAGTTCGCCTCGCGCCCCAAGGCCTAGTCGTCTGTCGCGAAACCCCCGGTCGTCTGACGACCGGGGGTTTCGCGCGTTCTAGGCTGGCGGCACGCCCCGGTAGCCCAATGGCAGAGGCAGGCGACTTAAAATCGCTTCAGTGTGGGTTCGACCCCCACCCGGGGTACTCGTCCGCGCGCGGCGCTGGTCATTCTCCCAGCGCGGACCCTGTCGGCGCCGACGGGCCGGCCCTATGCTGTGGGGCATGGAAATCCTGGTGATCATCGGTGTGCTCGTCCTGCTCGTCGTCGTCGCGGGCATCTACCTGTGGGCCACGTACAACTCGCTCGTCACGCTCAACGTGCGCGTCGACGAGGCGTGGAGCGACATCACGGTGCAGCTCAAGCGCCGCGCCGACCTGCTGCCGAACCTCATCGAGGCGGTCAAGGGCTACGCCGCGCACGAGAAGCAGGTGTTCGAGGCCGTCACCAAGGCCCGCGCCGAGACGCTCGGTGCGCAGGGCCCGGCCGACGCCGCCGTCGCCGAGGGCCACATGCAGCAGGCGCTGAAGAGCATCTTCGCCGTCGCGGAGGCGTACCCGCAGCTGCAGGCCAGCCAGAACTTCCTCCAGCTGCAGGGCGAGCTGGTCGACACGGAGGACAAGATCCAGGCCTCGCGCCGGTTCTACAACGGCGGCGTGCGCGAGCTCAACGTGAAGATCAAGCAGTTCCCGAACACGCTGTTCGTGCGCGGCCTCGGCTTTACCGAGCGCGACTTCTTCGAGGTCGCCGACGCGGCCGCGATCGCCGAGCCGCCGCGCGTGCAGTTCTGATCGATCCCCGCCGGGCCCGCCCGGTCCTGTGCCGTCAGGCTCCGTTCCGTCCGGCCCCGACCGGGCCGCGCTCGTCGACCCACCCGGAGGTCTAGGTGTATCGCGCCATCGCGGCGAACAAGCGCAACACGGTGTTCATCATCCTGCTGTTCATCGTCATCATCGGGCTGCTCGGCCTGCTCGCCGACTACCTCTACGGCGGCGGGTTCGGCATCTTCATCGGCACCCTGATCGGCGCCGGCGTGTACACGCTGTTCCAGTACTTCGCGGCGGGATCCCAGGCGCTCGCCCTTGCGGGCGCGCATCCGATCACGAAGGCCGACAACCCGCGGCTGTACCGGATCGTCGAGAACCTCGCGATCACCGAGGGCCTGCCGATGCCGCGCGTCTACGTCATCGACGACCCGGCGCCGAACGCCTTCGCGACCGGGCGCGACCCGAAGCACGCGAGCGTCGCCGCCACCACGGGCCTTCTCGAGCTCATGACCGACCGCGAGCTCGCCGGCGTCATGGCGCACGAGATGGGGCACGTCAAGAACTACGACATCCGGGTGTCGACGATCGTGTTCGGCCTCGTTGTCGCCGTCGGGTTCATCGCCGACATCCTGCTGCGCATGGCCTTCTGGGGCGGCAACCGCAACAACAACGGCAACCCGATCATGCTCGTGCTCGGGCTCGCCGCGATGGTCATCGCGCCGCTCGTCGCCGCCGCCGTGCAGGCGGCCATCTCGCGGCAGCGCGAGTACCTCGCCGACGCGACCGGGGCCCTCACCACGCGCGACCCCGAGGCCCTCGCGAGCGCGCTGCAGAAGCTCGGCGACTACGCGCGCCCGATGCGCCGTCAGAACTCGACCATGGCGCACCTCTACATCTCCGACCCGATGAAGCCGGGCGTCATGGACCGCATGTTCGCGACCCACCCGCCCATCCCCGACCGGGTCAAGCGACTCATCGAGAACTCGACGCGCTTCTAGCCCCGGCACCCGGCCGAGCGCCCGTGATTGCTGGTTGCGCTTCGCGCTGAGTGTCCTCGGATTTGGCGCCGCTCTGGGCCCCGTGCTCGCGGGATTCTGCTTCGCCCCGGCTGGCCGCCTGCCGGCTGGGGGTCTCCGTCTCAGCCCCTTCCACAACGGCGGAACGGGTGAAGAAGATTCGCCCGTTCCGCCGTTATGGAAGGGGCGCGAGCAGCATGCCGGGGGTCTGCCGTGCTGGGAGCCCGCCGTGTCGAGACTCCGCCGTGCCCGACGCCCACCGAGGAAGCGCGCGCTCAGAGGCCGCACAGCGACCCCGCGGCGGGCGGGCTCAGAGCGCGGCGCGCAC
>JAIWOM010000183.1 GCA_020216895.1 Microcella sp. | reverse complement strand
GGAGCCGCCCGTCGACCTCTGGCGGCGCAGCGGGCGGGGCATGCGGGCGATCGTGGCCGCCGGACCGGGCGCCTGGGCGGCCAGCCGGGGCATGCGGGGCTGCTGACGAGACCCCCCTTTCGGGGGATATGTCCCCCGGTTCCGCTCCCCGAGTGCTGAGAAATCCGCAGAAAAGCGGGGTTATCGACGTGATGGGGTACAGATTTTGTCCCCCAACGTCCCCCTAAATGACGACTGTGCACCCTCGCTGTACTTGGCATCCTTGTCTCAACGGGTGGACCTGTCATTGGTCCACCGCCGATCACCACCGCTCGGGTATGCGGTTCTGTGATTGGGGGGCGAGGGAGCTCGGCATTCGGGTTGCAGGACTCCCTCGATACATGACGAAGGGCCGGAGCTGGGTACTCCGGCCCTTCGGTCGTTAACGCTGCGGGGGCTCGGCGCGCAGCGTGATCGGGTGGCGAGCAGCTGTCACGCGACATGCGCCGCAGCGAATCGCTCCGCTATTCGCACCTAGCGGCTGGTCCGCGGGATCTCCAGCCAGAGGTCGACGACATCGTCCTCGTCGTCCTCGTCGCTCTCCCCCAGCTCGCGGGCGCGGCTCGACGCCGAGGGGGTCAGGCCGACCACGGTGACCGCGGTCTCCGAATCGGCCGGGGCCGTGCGGGCGATCACGCGTGTGGCCGACGTCGTGCGGATCGCCTCCGCGAGCATGCCGAGCACGCGGTCGAGCGAGGCCGCGTCGAGCTCATCGAGGCCGCCCTCGTCGAACAGGGTGACAGCGACTCCGCGACGGCGCGCGGCCATGACCTCGCGGCGCACCGCGTCGTCGAGCAGCCGCCGCCCGCGGATCTCGTCGCGGATCGCGCCCTCGAGGTGCAGACACTCCTGCCGCTGCTCATCCGTCAGCTCACCGCCCGACTGCTCGATGATCGTCAGCATGGGCACCGCCACCGAGCCGGTCTGGCCAAGGCGCGCCTGACGCTCGTACAGGTGGGCCTCCTGGGCCGCCTGCCAGTCCGTGGCCTCGCGCTCGGCGCGCGCGAACTGCGCCGCATCACGGGATGCTCGCGCCAGCGCCCCCGACAGGATGTGCGAGACGGCCACCCATGAGATGCTGCCGATCACGCCGATGCCGAGCAGGAGGCCCGGCCCGCCCCAGACGATGGTGTGGACCACCAGCACGGCGATGCCGATCCACGCCCAGAAGTGGCGCCGACGCGTCGAGGTGATGGTCATGAGAGTGCCGACCGCCGCGACATACCAGGTGGCGTAGCCCAGGCCGCCGGGACGAGCCGGGTCGAGCTGCGAGGCGACGAGCAGGCACAGCGCAAGGCAGACGAGCACGTTGCCGGCGGCGAGCCAGTTCGACATGCGCTGCGGCTGCCCCGGGAGCATGCTGAGCGTCACCGCGCTCGCGTACAGCACCATCGCGACGAGCACCGGGATCGGGTCGGCGGCGAGGTCGATCGTGTAGAGCCCGAGCACGATGTGGTAGGCCGCGAAGATGGCCGCCATCGTCACGATGAGCGAGCGGGGCACACCGATCCTCATCGCTCGAGCTCCTCGTTCTCGCTCGGAACGACGGGCCAGGAGAGCGTGATGACGGTGCCGGAACCCGGCGCGGATGCGACCTCGGCTCGACCCCCGGCGTTGGCCGTGCGCTCGATGATCGAGCGCCGCACGCCGAGGCGGCCCTCGGGCAGGTGGGCGGGGTCGAAGCCCGCGCCGGCGTCGCCGACCTCGATCTCGACGGCTCCGCCGTGCACGCCGGAGACGCGCAGCCAGCGGCGCACCTCGGGCGGGCCGGCGTGCTGCACGCTGTTCATCATCGCCTGCACCGCCGCCGAGTAGAGGGCCTCGGCCTGCGCCGAAGGGATCACCCGGGTGTCGAGGGAGCGCACCCGCACGGTGAAAGGCACCTGCATCTGCCGGGCCGCCGTGACGATGCGGTCGGCCAGCTGCCGGAACCGGACGGTGGTGCCGTCGTCGGGCGACACGAGCGCCGCCTCCTCGAGGTGCCGCATCGCACTGGAGGCCATCCGGGCCGCCAGCTCCTTCTGCTCGGGGGTCTCGGCCCGGGCCGCGGTCAGCAGGGTGGTAAGGACGCTGTCGTGCACGATCGAGTCGACGTGCACGCGCTCGACCTCGGTGGCGTGCTGACGCACGGCGCGCGCGTAGCGGTCGAGCGCCGCCCCCTGTGCCTCGTCGACGGAGGTGGCCGCAACGCGGGTCATCGTGACGATGATGAGAACGGCACCGCCGAGAATGATCGCGTAGATCGCGTTGAAGAGCCCGAGCTCCCACGGGCCCCCGCCGCCCTGCGGGGTGGCGCGGATGACGCCGTAGATCAGCGGCACCACGATGAGGTAGATCAGCGCGCCGCGCACCCGGAGGGCGATCGCCGCCGTCGCCGTCGCCACCGTGGTCAGCTGGTAGAGCCAGTGGTCGCCCTGCTGCGGCACGTCGGGGTCGGCCAGGAAGAACGGCCACGTCACCAGAGCGATGGCGTAGACGATCGAGACGAGCAGATGGGCAGGGCGCACCCAGCGCTTGATCGTCGAGCAGATCAGGGCCAGCAGCAGCGAGCCATAGATCGCGCCCACCGTGATCGCCGACCACAGCGGCTGCCCGAGGGAGTACTGCCCGAGGAGCCCCGGCACGGCCTGCAGGCCGAAGACGATGCCGAACCAGGCGACCGACCGCGAAATGACGGTGTCGACGCGCTTCCGGCTGAGGGGTGTGCGCTGAGGCGGCTTCTGCTGCGGTGTCCGCGACGAGGAGCGCGACGCCTTCGGCGCGCCGGTCGCGATGACGGGCGCGGGCTCAGGCCTGGTCATCACCGTCGGGGTCGAGACCGGGCAGGATGCCGTCCTCCACGGCGCGGCGCAGGAGGTCGACCTTCGTCGGGGCGGGGCGCCCCACCTCGACGTACTTCGCACGGATGCGGTCGAGGTACTCGCGCGCGGTGGAGTAGCCGATGCCGAGCTGCTGGGCGGCCAGCTTGAGAGGCAGCCCGCTCGCGTACAGGTGCAGAATCTCCCGCTCGCGCCGCCCCAGCTGGGCCTTGGCGAAGTCGCGGTCGGCATCGATCGCGCTCGCCCACTCGAGGTTGTTGAGCACCTCGCCGCGAGCGACGGTCTCGGCCGCCGCGATGACCGTGCTCGTCGCGGACGACTTGGGGATCACCCCGGCCGCTCCGGCCGCGAGGGCCTCGCGCACGCTGGCCACGCGGTCGGCGATGGAGTGGACCAGCACGCCGGCTCCGAGCGACTGCACGGCCTTCACGTTCTCGGTCACGCTCGAACCGTCACCCAGCGACAGGTCGAGCACGACGACGTCGGGCTCGCGGCCCTCGAGCAGCTCGATCAGCTCCGCGACGCTCGGCGCGGTGGAGAGCACGTCGAATCCGGCGTTCTCGAACGCCGCCTGAAGCCCGAGCCGCACCGACTCGTGGTCGTCGACGACCGCGACGCGCACCTTCTTGCTGCCAGAGGAGACCACTGCTTCGGAACCGGACCTTTCGAACGCGGCACTGCGCCCGCGAACCCCGCGGCGGTGCTGTGCTCCATCGTACTGATGGAGTCACCCCGAACGGGGGGCGCGGCTCGCCGGGCGCTCAGGAGCGCACGAGCGTCGCGACCGCCTCGACGTGGTGCGTGTGCGGGAACAGATCGAGGCCCCGGATGCTCACCAGCCGATACCCGTGCTCCGCCGCGAGCGCCACATCGCGCGCGAGCGCCACGGGGTCGCAGGCGACGTAGACGAGCTGCGCGGGGGCCAGGCGCCCGAGCAGCTGCATGACCTCACCGTCCGCGCCCGAGCGCGGCGGG
>JAIWOM010000182.1 GCA_020216895.1 Microcella sp. | reverse complement strand
TGGCCGCTGCGCTCGCGGTGCTCGCCGCGGGAGCGCGGCGCGGCCGCGCGCTGCCCCGGGTCGGCTAGTCGATCGTGAGCGTGTCGCCCGCGGCGAGAGGCACGAACTCCCCGCCGTGCTGCTCGGTCACCAGGCGGATGCGCGCGTTCGCCATGGCGTTGCCCGCGTCGGAGTTCACGCGCTCGTGCGTCGGGAACGAGCGCAGGGGCGCCACGGCCTCGACGTAGTCCATGACCTCGGCGACCTTCAGCCAGGGCGCGCTGGCCGGCACGGCGAGCACGGGCACCGGTCCCTCCTCGGCGGTGCGCGGGGGAACCGTGAACGAGTCGCCCGGGTAGTACAGCGCCCCGTTGACCATCACGCCGACGTTGTCGATGACCGGGATCGTGCGGTGGATCACGGCATGCCGCCCGCCCGAGAAGTCGAGGGTGAACGGCCCCGCGGTGCGCCGGTCGCCCGCCTCGATGACCTGCCACGGGTAGGTCGGGTGGGCGGCGGCCACCCCGGCCGGGGCGAAGATCGGCACGGTGCGATCGGCGAGCAGGCGGTCGAGGTGCTCGGGGGTGACGTGGTCGCCGTGCTCGTGCGTGACGACGATGGCGGCCAGGTTCTCGACGGCGAACGGCGCTGTGAAGCTGCCGGGGTCGATGACCAGGGCGCTGCCCTGGTGCTCGATGACGAGGCAGGCGTGCTCGCGCTTGGTGACGATCATGGGCACACTGTACTCAGCAGTCCCCGGGAGGCTCGGCAGGAGCATCCTTGACCCGAATACCCCCGGGGGGTATTATCGCTGCATGATCGACGATATCAAGAAGCGCGCCCTGCACCGCTCGCGCATCCTGCAGGGCCAGCTGCGCGGCATCGAGAAGATGATCGAGAACGACGAGTACTGCGTCGACATCATCACGCAGTCGCTCGCCGTGCAGAAGAGCCTGCGCAGCCTCAACAAGCTTCTCGTCGAGAACCACCTGCGCACCCACGTCAGCGACATGTTCGAGGCCGGCGGCGACGAGCGTGAGAAGGCGATGGCCGAGCTGATGGCCGTCTACGAGCTGCAGCAGAACCGCGGCAGCTGACCCGCGCGCACGCGGGCACGGCCCCGCGTCCTCCCTCGCCCCCGCCGCGGGCCATAATCGGCGCATGACATCGTCGTCGAAGCGCATCGTCGTGGCCATCAACCCGAACGCCTCCTTCGGCCGCGGGCGCGAGGTCGGCCCGGCCGTCGTCACCACGCTGCGGGCCCTCGGCCACGACGTGACGAGCCTCATCGAGCCCGACTTCCTGCAGCTGCTCGAGGCCGCCCGCGAGGCGGTGCGCACGAAACCCGACGCGCTCGTCGTGGTCGGCGGCGACGGCATGGTCAACCTCGGCGTGCTCGCGCTCGAGGGGTCGCG
Organism: Microcella sp.; assembly: GCA_020216895.1. Classification (GTDB taxonomy): domain Bacteria; phylum Actinomycetota; class Actinomycetes; order Actinomycetales; family Microbacteriaceae; genus Microcella. Next base: position 2,447 of record JAIWOM010000182.1, on the reverse strand, counting down.
CGTGCCCCTCGGCCTCGTGCCGAGCGGCACCGGCAATGACATGGCGCGCGGGCTGGGCATCCCCGTCGGCGACACCGAAGCGGCGATCGCGCACCTCGTGGCCGCGCTCGACCGGCCGCCGCGGGTCATCGACGCCGGGTCGATCGGATTCGACCTCCCCGACGCGCCCGCCGACTCGGTCGAGGTCGGGCGCGGCGGTCGCGGTCGCTCGCGCTTCGCGTGCATCCTCTCGGCGGGGTTCGACGCCCTCGTCAACGAGCGCGCCAATCGCATGACCCGCCCGCGCGGGCGCAGCCGCTACACGATCGCGCTGCTCATCGAGCTCGCCAAGCTCCGCCCGATCGCCTACACGCTGGCCCTCGACGGGGTCGTGCATCACGAGAAGGCGCTGCTCGTCGCCGTCGCCAACAACCTCTCGTTCGGCGGCGGCATGAAGGTCGCTCCCGACGCGCAGCTCGACGATGGCCTTTTCGACGTGGTGCTCGTGCGACCGCTCGGCCGCCTCGCGTTCCTGCGCATCTACCCGCGCGTGTTCGCCGGCACGCACGTGACCGACCCGCGGGTCGTCGTGCACCGCGCGGCCTCGGTGCGGGTCGAGGCCGACGGCGTGGTCGCCTACGCGGACGGCGAGCGGATCGCCCCGCTCCCGGTCGACATCACCATGGATGCGGGCGGCCTGCGGGTCGTCGCCTGAGGCGGTTCGTGCCCTCGTCGGCCGGTTTTGTCGGCGTGTGTCGGCTGTGGCATACTCGTGGGGTTGCCAACGCGGCCCCATCGTATAGCGGCCTAGTACGCCGCCCTCTCACGGCGGTAACGCGGGTTCGAATCCCGCTGGGGTCACGCAACTGAGACCGCCCGGAGTCATCTGGGCGGTCTCGTTCGTTAACGCGCGTCGCGATGCGTCGCGGGGCCATCGTTTCGGCCGCCGCTACGCTGGGGGCATGACCCGGTTGCGCATCCTGACCACCGCCGCTCTCGCACTGACGCTGCTGGTCGGCACGACCGGTTGCGCGCAGGTCGCCGAGGTGCTCGACCCGTCGACCGGCGAGGAGCTCATCGGCACGAGCTGGTCGGGCACCGACAGCGACGGCGACGAGTGGGGCTTCGAGTTTCAGAGCGGCGGCGGTGTCGCGTTGACCTTCAACGGCGACGAGTTCGACGACGATAGCGATGTCTGGAAGGTCGAGGACGGCGCGATCGCCATCGGCATCGCCTTCGAGACCGGGGTCGCGACCCTGACCGGCCCGTACTTCCGCGACACCACGGTGATCGAGCTCGAGGGCGAGCAGGGCGACGTGACCTGGACGCTCACCATCGAGAAGGACTAGCTCTCCGTCGGGGGCTGGGCGCCGCACGAGTAGACTCGCCGGGCATCCTCCCGAAAGGCTTCCGTGAGCGACTTCGTCATCCCCGCCTGGTTCGAGATCGGCTCCCTGGTCGTCCTCACCGTCATCCTCATCGCCGACCTGCTGCTGGTCGTGCGGCGTCCGCACGTGCCGAGCCCGAAGGAGTCGGGGCTCTGGGTCGCGTTCTACGTGACGCTCGCCCTCATCTTCGCCGGGCTCATGTACACCGTCGTCGGGGCGCAGGCGGGCGGCGAGTTCCTCGCCGGCTGGCTGACCGAGTACAGCCTCTCGATCGACAACCTCTTCGTCTTCGTCATCATCATGGCCCAGTTCGCGGTGCCCAAGAAGATGCAGCAGGAGGTGCTGATGATCGGCATCATCCTGGCGCTGATCTTCCGCGGCATCTTCATCCTGCTCGGGGCCGCTCTCATCGAGAACTTCTCCTGGATCTTCTACATCTTCGGGCTCTTCCTCCTCATCACCGCGGGCCAGCAGGCCTTCAGCGGGCGTGAGGACGACGAGGAGCGCGAGAACGCCCTCATCCGCTTCCTGCGGCGGCGCATCGCGATCACCGACGAGTACAACGGCATGAAGCTCCGCACGGTCATCGATGGCACGCGGATGTTCACGCCGCTGCTCATCGTGCTCATCGCGATCGGCACCACCGACCTGATCTTCGCCCTCGACTCGATCCCGGCGATCTTCGGCATCACGCAGAGCCCGTTCATCGTGTTCACCGCGAACGTGTTCGCGCTCATGGGCCTGCGTCAGCTGTACTTCCTGCTGGGCCACCTTGTCGACAAGCTCGAGTACCTCAAGTACGGCATCGCGTTCATCCTCGCCTTCATCGGCGTGAAGCTGATCTTCCACGCCATGCACGAGAACGAGCTGCCCTTCATCAACGGCGGCGAGCACATCGAGTGGGTGCCCGTCATCGACACGGTGACGTCGCTGCTCGTCATCGTGGCCGCGATGACCGTGGCCGTCGCCGCGAGCCTCATCAAGCTGCGCATCGAGCACCGGTACCTGCCGACCGCGCTCACCGCGCCGGGCGACGACGACGACGAGACGGCGGCGCCGGTGGCCGCCGGCGCGGCGGCC
>JAIWOM010000181.1 GCA_020216895.1 Microcella sp. | reverse complement strand
CGGCACCACCACGCTCACCCCGGCCGCACGCCTGGCCGTGGCGACCGATGCCCGCGTCGTCGCCGCGCTCGCCGCGCACCCGCTGCGGAGCCTCACGACGCTCAGCGAGCAGCTCGTGCTGCGGGTGGAGCGCACCCGCGCCGGGGTCGGCAGCTGGTACGAGTTCTTCCCTCGCAGCGAGGGCGCCAAGCAGAAAAAGGACGGCTCGTGGGTGAGCGGCACCTTCGCCACCGCCGCCAAGCGCCTGCCCGCCGTGGCGGCCATGGGCTTCGACGTCGTCTACCTGCCGCCGATCCACCCGATCGGCCGCCTCAACCGCAAGGGCCCGAACAACACCCTCACCGCGGGGCCGAACGACCCCGGCAGCCCGTGGGCGATCGGGTCGAGCGAGGGCGGCCACGACGCCGTGCACCCCGACCTCGGCACCGTCGCCGACTTCGAGGCGTTCGTCGCGACGGCCGCGAAGCACGGCATCGAGGTGGCCATCGACCTCGCGCTGCAGTGCGCGCCCGATCACCCGTGGGTGCGCGAGCATCCCGAATGGTTCACGACCCTGCCCGACGGCACGATCCGCTACGCAGAGAACCCGCCGAAGAAGTACCAGGACATCTACCCGCTGAACTTCGACAACGACTACGAGGGGCTCAGCCGTGAGATCCTGCGGATCGTGCGGCTGTGGATCGACCGCGGCGTGCGCATCTTCCGCGTCGACAACCCGCACACCAAGCCGCTGCACTTCTGGGAGTGGCTGCTGCACGAGGTCAACACCGAGCACCCCGACGTGGTGTTCCTGGCCGAGGCCTTCACTCGCCCGCCGATGATGCAGGCGCTCGCCGGCGCCGGGTTCCAGCAGTCGTACACGTACTTCACCTGGCGCAACACCAAGCACGAGCTCGAGGACTACCTCACCGAGCTCAGCCACGGCACGAGCGCGTTCCTGCGCCCGAACCTCTTCGTGAACACCCCCGACATCCTCACCGAGTACCTGCAGTTCGGCGGGGTGCCCGCCTACAAGGTGCGCGCGGCCATCGCCGCGACGGCCAGCCCGACCTGGGGCGTCTACAGCGGCTACGAGCTCATCGAGAACGTGGCGCGGCCGGGCAGCGAGGAGAACATCGACAACGAGAAGTACGAGTACAAGCCGCGCGACTTCGCCGCCGCAGAGAAGGCGGGCCGGTCGATCGCGCCGTACCTGACGCGGCTCAACCGCATCCGGGCCGAGCACCCCGCACTGCGGCAGCTGCGCAACCTCGTCGTGCACCACAGCGACGACGACGCGATCCTCGTCTACTCGAAGACGCTGCCGGCGAGCGCCGTGCGCGCCGGCCGGCCCGACGGCATCATCGTGGTCGCCAACGTCGACCCGCACGCCGCTCGGCAGACCACCGTGCACCTCGACCTGCCCGCGCTCGGCCTCCCCCTCGACAGCCGGTTCGGCGTCACCGACCTGATCACCGGTGAGCGGTACCAGTGGGGCCCCGACAACTACGTGCGGCTCGACGCTTTCGTCGAGCCCGCGCACATCCTGCGCATCGACTACCCGAAGGGCGTGTGATGGCCGGCAAGAAGAAAGACCCCACCAGCAGCACCGGCGCGACCGCCGGCCCGAGCGGCGACGCGACGACACGCGGCGGTGCGCCGGCCGGGCCTCCCCCGCTGCACCCCGATCACCGTCGGGCGCTCGTCGAGGGCCGGCATCCGCATCCGCACGACGCTCTCGGCCAGCGGCACGTCGAGGGCGGCTGGCTGGTGCGCGTGATCCGCCCACTCGCGGCGACCGTCACGGTGATCCGCGCCGACGGCAGCGAGCACGCGCTGACGCACGACGCTGACGGCCTCTGGCACGGTCTCCTCCCGGGCGGCCTCGACGAGGGTCAGGCCTACACGGTGCGCACCACCTACGACGGCGGCCCCGACTGGCACGCCGATGACCCGTACCGCTTCGTGCCCAGCGTCGGCGAGATCGACCTGTACCTGTTCGCCGAGGGCCGCCACGAGCAGCTGTGGCAGGTGCTCGGCGCCCACCACCGCCCGCACGAGGGCGTCGACGGCACGAGCTTCAGCGTCTGGGCGCCGCACGCGCAGGCCGCCCGCGTCATCGGCGACTTCAACCAGTGGAACGGGGTCGGCCACGCCATGCGCCGCCTCGACGACGGCGGTGTGTGGGAGCTCTTCGTGCCCGGCCTCGGCGCCGGGTCGACCTACAAGTTCGAGCTGCTCGGCCCCGACGGCACCTGGGTGACGCGCGCCGACCCGATGGCGCGCTACACCGAGACGCCGCCCGCCACCGCCTCGGTCGTCGGCGACACCGGCTACGCCTGGGGCGACGGCGACTGGATGGCCCGCCGGGCGGCGGGCAACCCGCACGACGGCGCGATGAGCGTCTACGAGCTGCACCTCGGCTCGTGGCGACCCGGGCTCGGCTACCGCGACCTCGCCGACCCGCTCATCGCCTACGTCACCGAGCTCGGCTTCACGCACGTCGAGTTCCTGCCCCTCGCCGAGCACCCCTACGGCCCCTCCTGGGGCTACCAAGTGACCGGCTACTACGCGCCGACCTCGCGCTTCGGGCATCCGGATGACCTCCGCTACCTGATCGACCGCCTCCACCAGGCCGGCATCGGCGTGATCATGGACTGGGTGCCCGCGCACTTCCCGAAGGACGAGTGGGCCCTCGGACGGTTCGACGGCCAGCCGCTGTACGAGCACGCCGACCCGCGCCGCGGCGAGCACCCCGACTGGGGCACGTACATCTTCGATCTCGGCCGCCACCAGGTTCGCAACTTCCTCGTCGCCAACGCCCTGTACTGGCTCGAGGAGTTCCACATCGACGGCCTCCGGGTCGACGCGGTCGCGAGCATGCTCTACCTCGACTACTCGCGATCCGACGGGCAGTGGCTGCCGAACGTGCTCGGCGGCCGCGAGAACCTCGAGGCCATCGCCTTTCTCCAGGAGGTCACCGCGACCGCCTACAAGCGCGTGCCCGGAATCGTCATGATCGCCGAGGAGTCGACCTCGTGGCCGGGCGTCACGAAGCCCACGAGCGAGGGCGGCCTCGGCTTCGGCCTGAAGTGGAACATGGGCTGGATGCACGACACCCTCAGCTACATGGCGCGCAACCCGATGTGGCGCTCGCACCACCACAACGAGATCACCTTCTCGTTCCTCTACGCCTTCAGCGAGAACTTCATGCTGCCGATCAGCCACGACGAGGTCGTGCACGGCAAGGGCTCTCTGCTCGGCAAGATGCCCGGCGACCAGTGGCAGAAGCTCGCCAACGTGCGCGCCTACCTGTCGTTCATGTGGGCGCACCCGGGCAAGCAGCTGCTGTTCATGGGGCAGGAGTTCGGGCAGCCGAGCGAGTGGAGCGAGGAGCGCGGTCTCGACTGGTGGATCCTCGACCAACCCGTGCACCGCGGCCTGCACCGCCTGGTCAGCCAGCTCAACCGCGTCTACCGCGAGACGCCGGCCCTCTGGGAGCGCGACAACGACGCCTCGGGGTTCGCCTGGCTGGAGGGCGGCGACGCGGGCAACAACGTCATCGCCTTCGAACGCAAGGATGCCCACGGCGGGTCGCTCGTCGGGGTCTTCAACTTCAGCGGCAACCCGGTGGGCCCCTACCGCCTGCCGCTGCCGGAGGCGGGGACCTGGCGCGAGCTCATCAACACCGACGCCGAGGAGTTCGGCGGCTCGGGTGTCGGCAACTACGGCAGCGTGCAGGCCACCGACACCCCGTGGGGCGGGCGACCCGCGTCGGTCGAGCTCACCCTGCCGCCGCTCGCCGGGCTGTACCTGCAGCGCGGCTGACGCCGGGATCGGCCGGGCTCCGCCCGCGCGGCGACCGGCTCAGTAGAGCAGCGCGGTGAGGGC
>JAIWOM010000180.1 GCA_020216895.1 Microcella sp. | reverse complement strand
CGCCTCGGGGCTCTGCGCGGCACGGCCCGCGGGTCGCGCGACTGCCCACTCGGCGGCGGCCCACGCGGCCGTCGCGGCGAGGATGACCAGCGTCACGACCCGCACGCCGTCGCTGGCAGGGGCACCGACGACCAGCCCCGTCACCTGCACGAGGGCGATCACCCCCCAGGGCACGATCGCGAGGGCCGTCAGGAAGGCGTACGGCCACAGGTGCCCGCGTCCGGTATCAGCGCGCGCGGTGCGGGCGGAGAGCCAGCCGAGCATCGCCGAGCCGGCAGCGAGTGCGTAGAGGGCGACGACGGTCGCCGCCTCGTCCACGCCGTTGAGCAGGGCGACGATCACGATGGTGATGCCGAGCGACTGCGAGACCCCGACCCAGTGCAGCGTCGAGGCGGCCTGGGCGGTCAGTGTTCCGCGCCAGGCCCGGGGTGCGGCGAGCGCGGTGAGCACCCCCGCGACAGCCAGCACGCTCAGCACCGCCACTTCGGGGCTGAAGGCGACCCTCGCCCCGAACACGAGACCGAACGAGCCGTCGCTCGTCACCGGCGGGTCGAATACGACCCCGACGGAGAGCAGCCCGATCCCGGCGGCAGCCGTGGCGACGAGAACGAGCGAGACCAGGAGCTGGACGGCGAGCACGACGCCCGCCGTCGCCAGCATGCGTGCGGACGGCGGTGCGGGGCTGATCACGGCGGCCTCCTCGGTGATGGTCCGGTCGGTGCGTAGGGCGGACGGGACTTGAACCCGCGACCGATGGATTATGAGTCCACTGCTCTAACCAGCTGAGCTACCGCCCCGCGGCCCGCCGTCGCGCGACGGATCGCCCGCTCACTCTATCGAGCGCCCCTGCTGCGGCCGGCCGCGGCCGACCGGTGTTCCCCGGTCAGGGAGCGACGACGTCGAGGTCATCGACCGGGTCGACGACCTCCTCACCGCGGTACAGCGCCTCGAAGGTGTCGAGCGTGCGGTTGATGTCGTGCCCCTGCACGATGCGGAGGCTCTCGCGCTTGAGCTCGAGCAGCTCGTCGTGCGGCATCGTGAAGACCTTCGTGAGCAGGCCCGCGAACTCGTCGATGTTGCCCGGCTCGTAGAGGAACCCGTTCTCGCCGTGGTGGATGAGGTGCGGCAGGGCCATGGCGTTCGCCCCGATGACGGGGAGGCCGGAGGCCATGGCCTCCATGGTTGCGATCGACTGCAGCTCGGCGCGCGAGGGGATCGCGAACACCGAGGCGCGGGTGAGCTGCTGCTTCAGGTACGACTCTGGGGCGTGGCCGGCGAAGTGCACGCGGTGCGAGATGCCCAGCTGGGCCGCGAGCTTCTCGAGCGCGGGGCGCTGCTCGCCGTCGCCGATGATCTCGACCTTGACGTCGAGCGACTGGTCGAGGCGCGCGGCCGCGCGCAGCAGCTCCTCGATGTGCTTTTCGGCCTCCACGCGCCCGATGAACAGCACGACGTTCTCGGTGCGGGGCGCGAGGTTCGGCGTGTAGTGGTCGATGTGCAGGCCGCAGCTGATCGGGTGCACGTTGGTCAGCTCGGTGTACTTCTCGAGGTAGTCCGCCGCCTTGCGGGTCGGCGTGGTGACCGCCTCGGCAAGGCCGAAGGTGCGGCCCGCGGCCTTCCACGCGGCGCGCACGGCGGGCTCGCGCAGCGCGCCGATGAAGGGGGTGAACTGCAGGCCGTTCTCGGGCATGAAGTGGTTGGTGCCGATCACGCGGATGCCGCGCTTGACCGCCTCGCGGGCGAGACCGCGGCCGACCACGATGTGCGACTGGAAGTGCACGACGTCGGGCTTGACCGCATCGAGGATGCGGGCGGCGTTCTGCTCGATGCGCCACGGCAGGGCGTAGCGCAGCCACGGGTGCGGGTACCAGCGCCACGAGCGCAGGCGGTGCACGGTCATCGGCTGACCCTCGTGCTCCTCGGTGCGGGTGACGTTGGGGCCGCCCTCCGCGCCGGGGGCGACGATGTGCACCTCGTGACCGCGCTCGACGAGCCCGGCGGCGAGCCGCTCGGCGAACTTCGCGGCGCCGTTGACGTCGGGCGGGAAGGTGTCGGCACCGATCAGGATGCGCAGGGGCCGGCCGGGCGAGCCGCCGTCGTGCGGGGCGTCAGACACAGTGGGGTGATCCTTGCTTCTCGATGGTGGGCGCTGCTCGACAATCGGCGCGAGCGCGACGGGGACACGAGGAATACCGGGGTCTACGCTACCGCAGAGCGGGCATCCGCCGCCCGGTGCTCAGCGGTGGGTCTGCGGATGGTGCTTCGCCAGCTGGATCACCCCGAAGACGGCGAGTGCTCCGGCGGCGACCGCGACGACCGCGAACAGCGGCGGGATGAGGGCCGCCTCGCCGAGCACGATCACACCGATGAGCACCGCGACGAGCGGGTCGACGACCGTGAGGCCCGCGATGACCAGGTCGGGCGAGCCCACCGAGTAGGCGGTCTGCACGAAGTAGCTGCCGAGCGCCGCGGAGGCGAGCAGGGCCACGATGGCGAGCACCGTCAGCCACTCGAAGTTCCCGTTGAGGATGCGGTTGATGACGACCTTGGCGAGGGTGGCGACGAACCCGAACAGCACGCCGGCGCCCAGGATGTAGAACATCGCGCCGACGCTCCGACGGGCGAGGGCGAAGGCGACGCCGAACGCGGCCAGGGTGACGCCCAGGATGCCCAGGACGGTCAGGAGCTGCCGCTCGGAGATCTCCTGCTCGATCGCGTACACGGCGGCGATCGCCACGAAGACGCCGACGCCGCCGACGCACATCACGATGGCGCGGATCGCGGGGCCCTCCAGACGGATGCGGGACACCCGGGCGTTGACGATCGCCGTGATGACGAGCGCGACCACGCCGAGCGGTTGCACGACGATCAGCGGCGCGAAGCCGAGGCTGGTGAGCTGGAAGAGGATCGCGAGACCGAGCAGGACCGTGCCGAACAGCCAGGACGGCCGGGCCGCCAGGTGCAGCAGCTGGCGCACGCTGAGGCCCGCCTTGGTGCCGTCGCCGTGCGACTGCTCGACGCGCGCGACACCGCGGTGCTGCAGCTGGGCGCCGAGCGAGAGGAACACCGCTCCGATCAGGGCGATGGGGATGCCGATCGCCTGGTACGGGGTGAGCGTGATCTGCTCGGTGAGGTCAGTCAGCTCGGGCGGCACGCGGTCAATCTACCCCGCGGGGCGTCGATATCCTGGCTGAATGGCCGTGCGTCCCATCTGCATCACCGGCGAACCCGTTCTGCACCGCAGCGCCGCAGAGGTGGCCGTCATCGACGACGCCGTGCGCGCGCTCGTCGCCGACATGTTCGAGACCATGGAGGCGGCCCCCGGGGTCGGGCTCGCGGCCCCGCAGATCGGCGTCGACGCCCGCATCTTCGTCTACGACTGGACCGACGACGACGCCGTGCGCTGGCGGGGCGTGGCCATCAATCCCGAGCTGCTGGTCAGCCCTCCCCCGGTCGGCGAGGCCGACGAGGAGTTCGACAGCGAGGGCTGTCTCTCGGTGCCGGGCGAGCGGTTCCCGCTGGTACGCAGCGACCGTGCCGTGCTGCGGGCCGTCGACCTCGATGGCGAGCCGTACGAGATCGACGCGGTCGGCTGGCTCGCCCGCATCTTCCAGCACGAGAACGACCACCTCGACGGGGTGCTGTACGTCGACCGGCTCGCGCACCCGCACGCGAAGGCCGCCCAGAAGGCCGTGCGCAAGCGCTCGTGGGGTTCGCCCGGGCAGAGCTGGATGCCCGGCGTCGACGACCTCGAGGGCTGACCCGCCCCCTCAGCGCCCGCGACGCGCGCTCAGGCCCAGCCGAGGGCGCGGAGGCCCGCCGCCGTGGCCGCGGCGGCGATGATGACGAGGATGAACGGCACACGCAGCGCGAACAGCCCGG
>JAIWOM010000179.1 GCA_020216895.1 Microcella sp. | reverse complement strand
CTCGCCCTCGCCGCGGGCGACCTGCCCGCGGCCCGCGAGCGGGTCGACGCGCTCGTGCAGGTGCTGCCCGAGCATCCGTGGCCCGCACATCGCTCGGGCGCGATCGCTGTGCTCGAGGGCGACACCGTGCGCGCAGAGAGCGAACTGCTGCGGGCCAGCCGAATCGACCCGAACTGGGATGCGCCGTGGCAGACGCTCGCCGCGCTCTACGAGCTCATGGGTGATTCGGCGTCGGCGCAGCGGGCCCTTCAGGAGGCAGCGGCGCGGTCCGACGGGCGGTGACCAGCATGACCAGGGCGCCGACCACGAGCCCCCAGAAGGCGCTGCCGATGCCGAGCACGACGACCCCCGAGGCCACCACGATGAGGGTGACCGCGGCCGTCAGCCGGGTCTCCGGCGCCTCGAAAGCGCTGACGATGCCGGTCGTGAAAGCACCGAGCAGTGCGAGCCCCGCGACCGCGATGATGAGAATTGGCGGAGCGGCAGCGACCAGAGCCGTCGCTACCCCCGCACCGAGGCCGAGCAGCACGTAGGTGACCCCGCCCGCGATCGGAGCCACCCAGCGACGGGCCGGGTCGGGGTGCGCGTCGGGGCCTGCCATGAGCGCCGCCGTCAGCGCGGCAAGGTTGAGTGCGTAACCGCCGAACGGAGCCGTCAGAGCCGTCGCTGCGCCCGTCGCGGCCAGCATCCGGCGGGCCGGCACGTCGCGGTAGCCGAGCGTCGACAGCACCGCGAAGCCCGGCACGTTCTGCCCCGCCATCGTGACGATGTACAGCGGCACGCCGAGCGACACGATCACGAGCGGGTCGAGCACCGGTGCCGTGAGTGTGAGGGCGGGCGCGAGGCTCGCGTCGCGCATCCACTCATCGCCGGCGCTGATGACGACGCCGATGATCGCCACCAGCATCGCCGCCGGCACCGCCCAGCGCGGCAGCCAGCGCACCAGCAGCAGCCAGACCAGCACGACGGGGGCCGCCAGCAGGGGCTCCTCGACGACCGCGGTGACCGGCGCGATGCAGATCGGGAAGAGGATGCCCGCGAGCATCGCCCCCGCGAGGGGCATCGGGATGCGCGTCATCGCCCGACCGAGCCACGGCCACAGCCCGCTCACGACGATGAGCAACCCGCACACCAGGAAGGCGCCGACGGCAGCACCGTACGAGCCGGTCGTGCCCTCGGCGGCGACCAGCAGCGCGGCACCGGGCGTCGACCACGCGAAGCTCAGGGGCAGCCGGAACCGCCACGACAGCAGCCCGGCCAGCACGGCCTGCGCGATGCACAGCACCAGCAGGCCGCTCGCCGCCTCGGCGGGGCTCGCTCCCACCGCGATGAGGCCCGCGATCACGAGCGCGAACGAGCTGGCGAACCCGGTAAGCGCGCCGATGACCCCGGCGATGATCGGCTGCAGCACGGGCTCAGCCTAGAGCCGCAGAGCAGGCTAGGGCGGGCGAGAGCGGGCTAGGGCGCGGCGCGGTACCAGTGCCGCACGTGCTGGCGGTCGTGACGGGCCTGCCAGAACTCGACCTCGGTCGGGGTCAGCGCCCAGGCCGCCCAGTCGGGGTTGTGCGGCTCGGTCACCGCGGGGCGCGCGGCCCAGTCGGCCGCGGCGACGGCGCTCGGCAGCTCTTCGACCTCGCCGGTCACGCGCACCTGCCGGCCCAGCTCGGGCCAGTAGAAGGTCAACGCCGCGCTGGGGTTCGCCGCGAGGTCGATGCCCTTGCGGGTCGAGCGCGCACCCGCGAACACCCAGGCGCCATCGACCAGGTCTTTCAGAATGAGCGTTCGCGCCGTGACATGCCCGGTCGGCCCGGCCGTGGACAGCGTGCAGGCGTGCGGCTGCATGACCCCGTGCGCGAGCGCGTGGTCGAGCCACTGCAGGAAGAGCGCGTCGGCGCGGGCGGGGGCGGTGGTCGGATCGAACTCCGGCAGCTCGGCGGCGAAGGCCGGCAGGGCACGGAGGCGGTCGCGCAGGCTCTCACTCATGCGCTCAGGGTAACCCCGGAGGGCTGGTGCGGCACCGAGATCACGCGAGCGGGAAGGCGCGCGTCGTCGCAGATCGGCGGGCGCTGGGCCGTGGCCGCTAGCCGGTGATCGCTACGCCGACTTCTCGCGGCGCGCGGCGACGCGGCGCGGCACGATCGTCGGGGCCGCGTTCTCGATGACCGCCTCACGCGTCACCACGATGCGCTCGACATCGTCGTGCGAGGGCACCTCGAACATGATCGGCCCGAGCACCTCCTCGAGGATCGCGCGCAGCCCGCGCGCCCCGGTCTGGCGCAGCACGGCCAGGTCGGCGATCGCCTCCAGAGCATCCGGCTCGAAGTCGAGCTCGACCCCGTCGAGCTCGAACATGCGCTGGTACTGCCGCACGAGGGCGTTGCGCGGGGTGGTGAGGATGTCGATGAGGGCGGTGCGGTCGAGCGGCGAGACCGTCGTGACCACGGGGAGGCGCCCGATGAACTCGGGGATGAGACCGAACTTGTGGAGGTCCTCCGGCAGCACCTCGCTGAAGATGTCCTTCTCGAGCGCCTTGTCGTGCAGCGGGGCGCCGAAGCCGATGCCGCGCTTGCCCGCACGCTGGCTGATGATGTCCTCCAGCCCGGCGAACGCCCCGGCGACGATGAACAGCACGTTCGTCGTGTCGATCTGGATGAACTCCTGGTGCGGGTGCTTGCGGCCGCCCTGCGGCGGAACGCTCGCGACCGTGCCCTCGAGGATCTTCAGCAGGGCCTGCTGCACGCCCTCGCCCGAGACATCCCGGGTGATCGACGGGTTCTCGGCCTTGCGGGCGATCTTGTCGACCTCGTCGATGTAGATGATGCCGGTCTCGGCCCGCTTGACGTCGTAGTCGGCGGCCTGGATCAGCTTGAGGAGGATGTTCTCGACGTCCTCACCGACGTAGCCGGCCTCGGTGAGCGCCGTGGCATCGGCGACCGCGAACGGCACGTTGAGTCGCTTCGCGAGCGTCTGGGCGAGGTAGGTCTTACCGCAGCCGGTCGGGCCGATCAGCAGGATGTTGCTCTTCGCGATCTCGACGTCGTCGGCGAGCTGGTCGGCCGCGGTGAGAGTCTGGCGAGCGCGGATGCGCTTGTAGTGGTTGTAGACGGCCACCGACAGCGACTTCTTCGCCGCCTCCTGGCCGATGACGTACTCCTCGAGGAAGGCGTAGATCTCCTTCGGCTTGGGCAGCTCGAACTCGCCCGCCGTCGTCTCGTTCGACTCGGCGAGACGCTCCTCGATGATCTCGTTGCAGAGCTCGACGCACTCGTCGCAGATGTACACGCCGGGGCCGGCGATGAGCTGCTGCACCTGCTTCTGGCTCTTCCCGCAGAACGAGCACTTGAGCAGGTCGGCGCTCTCTCCGATGCGAGCCATGGCCTCACCCCTCACGTCGTGAGCGGATGCGCAGTGACCCGCCCTGGCACGAGCCTAACGCGCGGCGACGACGTTCGCGGCGCACCGGGCCCCGCGCGAGTGTCGCCCGGTATCCCTCCCGACCCATCCGGGGCCCCGCGCGCTCCGAACACGGAGCAGGTACCCAGCACGGGACCCTAGGCTGAGAGGCATCATGACCGCTGACCCGCGACTCATCGCGCGGCGCCACCGCATCGGGGCGTCGCTGCTGGTGAGCATCGTCGCCACGGTCGTCGCCGCAGCCGTGCACGCCGCCGCGGGTGGGGGCATCCCCTCCGTTCCGGCCCTCGTCGTCGCTCTGCTGCTCTCGCTCGGGCTCGGCATGCTCGCGGTCGGGCGGCGCCTGACCCGCGGGCGCACCGCGGTCGGGGTGCTCATCGACCAGGTGGTGTTCCACAGCGTCTTCGCGTTCTTCGGCACCGCATCCGTCGCCGCGTCGGTCGTCGGCGCCCCGCTCGTCGGGGCCGGCCACAGCCACGGCGCCGCGCTGCCCGCGCTCGCCGCCGTGCCGATCGCCG
>JAIWOM010000178.1 GCA_020216895.1 Microcella sp. | reverse complement strand
GGGTACAGCGCGTAGTTCTGGAAGACCATCGCGATGTCGCGGTCCTTCGGCGGCACGTCGGTGACGTTGCGGTCGCCGATGAAGATGTTGCCGTCGTTGACCTCCTCGAGGCCGGCGAGCATGCGCAGCGAGGTCGACTTGCCGCAGCCGGAGGGGCCGACGAGAACCAGGAACTCGCCGTCGGCGATCTGGAGGTCGAGGGCGTCGACGGCGGGAACGGTCGAGCCCGGGTAGAGACGGGTGGCCTTGTCGAAGGTCACAGTTGCCATGGGTGTACTTCTCCTTCACCGGCAGGTACGTGCCGGACGATCCGTTGTGAATGGATGTGCCAGGTGGCGTGGCGGACGTCATCGGCCACCGGGGCTCAGTATGCCATCTTCCGGCTCTCGTCGTACCATGGATCGAGGGCGCGACGAGCGCCCTTCACCGTGTAACCGGCAGGCTGTGCCCCCGGAACGAATGAGGTCGGATGAACGAGCACCGCTCCGGGCACGAGCGCCCCTCGAAGAATCAGCGGCGTGCCGAGGCCCGCGAGAAGGCCCGGCAGCTGCGCGAGGAGCAGCAGAAGAAGGAGCGGCGCAACCGCTGGCTGCTGCAGGGCGGTGTCGCCCTCGCGGCCATCGCGATCGTCGCGGTCATCGCCCTCGTGCTCGTCAACTCGGTGCGTCCCGACGGCCCCGGGCCGCGCAACATGGCCAGCGACGGCATCCGCATCGGCGCCGAGTTCCAGGTCGTGCCGACCGCCTCGCTGCCGGCCGGGCGCGACCCACTGGTCTCCGAGGCCAACCCGCCGGGAGTGGTCGACATCCAGATCGTCGTCGACTACCTCTGCCCGATCTGCGGCGAGTTCGAGGCGACCAACGGAGCGTTCATCGAGACCCTGATCGCCTCGGGCGCCGCGACCGTCGAGTACCGCCCGATCGCGATCCTCACGAGCCGCTCGGCCGGCACCGAGTACTCGCTGCGCGCCGCCAACGCCGCTGCCTGCGTCGCCGACCGCGATCCGGCGGCCTTCTTCGACTTCAACGCCAGCCTGTTCGCCGAGCAGCCCGAGGAGGGCACGCCGGGTCTGGACGACGAGCGGCTCATCGAGCTCGCGGGCGAGGCGGGGGCCACAGCGCCGACCGTCGAGCGGTGCATCCGCGACCGCACCTTCGCCTCGTGGGTGCGCGACGCGACGGATCGAGCGCTGACCGGGCCGCTCGCGATCCGCGACATCGCGGTCGACCGCGTCGAGGGCACGCCGACGATCTTCGTCAACGGGCTGCGTTTCGAGTACCGCTATCCCTTCGAGCAGGAGGACTTCGCCCAGTTCGTGCTGCAGGCGGCGGGCGACGAGTTCTCGACCAACCCGACGCCGAGCCCCACGCCGACGCCTACGCCGTAGCGCCGGTACCCTGGGGTGAGCCGTTCGCGGCTCTGCCGGCTTGGCGCAATTGGTAGCGCACCCGACTTGTAATCGGGCGGTTGCGGGTTCGAGTCCCGCAGTCGGCTCCATGCGCGACGCGATGCGTCGCGGGGTTCGAGTCCCTGGCGGCCCCTGCGCCACCCTCATCGGGCAATCCGCTCCCGAGCCTGCTCCGAACGTCTATTGGGAACGTCGTTCGTTTTCCGACCATAGGGGGGTTGGCGAGAAGCCCCGGAGGTCCTAGCGTTAAGCCCTATTCGACAGCCGGGGGGCTGTCCAGATGCCACAGCACGGGGGTATGGCAGATGTTTAGAGTCGCGTCCGCAGGAACCGCTCTCGCAGCGGTGATGCTCGTCACCCTGCCGTTCCTCGGCGGGCCCGAGGGGAGTTTCGCGGCGATCGCCGCGACCGGCTCGTCGAGCAGTTCCCCCGTCATCACGGCTGTCGGGTCGCGCACGAGCGACGAGTCGACCGTTCCGCTCGTGGAGTTCATCGAGCGCCGCGCCGCCGCCGAGCAGGCGGGAGCGCAGTCCACGGACGACGAGCACACCGCGCAGGACCCGGACGGCTCCACGGCGCCCACGGGCAGCGATGACACGGATGCGGGCTCGGGTTCCGGCTCCGGGTCGACCGGTTCCGGCTCCGGCTCGACCGGCTCGGGTTCGGGTTCGGGCAGCGGATCGGGCTCGGGCAACGGCTCGAGTTCCGGCAGCGGTTCCGGCTCGGGCAGCGGCTCGGGTTCCGGCAGCGGTTCCGGTTCGCCGTCTCCCAGCCCGACGCCGACCACGCCTCCGCCCCCGCCGCCGGCCCCGGAGCCGCCGGCCTGCCCGAAGGCGATCTCGGGCTCGACGCCCGGCGCCCCGAGCCGCACCTCTGCTCTCGGTGTCGCGGGCACGACCTCGGCCGACCTGCAGTCGTTCGCGGAGAAGTTCAACGCCATCCGCGTCGCCAACTGCCTGCCGCCGGTGCCCTTCGGCAACATCCGATACGACTCCTGCATGGAGGACCGTCTGTTCTGGATGGCGGAAGACCCCTCGACCGACCCGTCGAGCGCGTGGGGCCACATCGGCTCGCAGCGCAGCGACGGCGTGCCGAGCGTCGGCTGCGACGGAAACCTCGCAGGCGGCTCGAACAACACCGGGGCGACCGTCGCTCAGAAGTGGTGGGACTCGAGCGGGCACCGCACCTCGCTCTACAAGCCGACCTACAAGGGCAGCACCGCGGGCGTGTGCATCCTCTTCGCCATGACCCACGGCGGTGTGCCGAACGAGCCGTACGCGTTCACCCGCGCCGCGGCCCGCTGGGTCAACTGCTGATCACCGTCTGACCGCTCCGCTCGTCGACCGCGCGCCCCGGCGCGCTGGCTAGGCTGACCCGCGTGGGCTCCGCACGGGAGCCCACGGAAGGGTCGACGATGAGCACCGGACTGCGCTGGGGCATTCTCGCCACGGGCGGCATCGCCCGCAGCTTCGCCCGCGACCTGATCGATGCGGGTCACACCGTCGCGGCGGTCGGGTCGCGCGCGCCCGGCGCGGCGGCGGCCTTCGCGGCCGAGTTCGGCATCCCGACCGCGCACGGCAGCTACGAGCAGCTGGCGGCTGACCCCGGGGTCGACGTGATCTACGTCGCCACCCCGCATCCGGCGCACCTCGATGCGGCCCTGCTCGCCATCGCAGGCGGCAAGCACGTGCTCGTCGAGAAGCCCTTCACCCTCAACGCCGCGCAGGCGGCCCGCATCGCCGAGGCGGCCGCGGCCGCCGGAGTCGTGGCGATGGAGGCGATGTGGACGCGATTCCTGCCGCACATGGTGCAGCTGCGCGCCCTGCTCGCGGCCGGCGCGATCGGCGAGGTGCGCACGGTGATCGCCGACCACACCCAGGCGCTGCCGACCGACCCCGCCCACCGCCTGCAGAACCCCGCGCTCGGTGGGGGAGCCCTGCTCGACCTCGGCATCTACCCGGTGTCGTTCGCGGTCGATGTGCTCGGGCTGCCGACCGCGGTGCAGGCCCACGCCTCCCGGACGCCGACGGGTGTCGACCGGCAGACCGCGATCCTGCTGGAGCACGAGGGCGGCCGCCAGTCGGTGCTGCACTGCGCTCTCGACACGGCCGGCTCGAACCGGGCCGTCGTGCTCGGCACCCACGGAGCCCTCGAGCTCGACCGGGTCTGGTACACCCCGACGACCGTCACCCGCTACGACCGCGACTGGAACGTGGTCGAGCAGCTGCGCCCCGAGGTCTCGGGCCGGGGCATGCAGTTCCAGGCGGCCGAGCTCGAGCGCCGCGTCTCCGGGGCCGCGCCGTCCAGCCTGCCCATCGACGAGACGGTCGCGATCATGGCCGTGCTCGACCAGGTGCGGGCTCTCATCGGGCTGCGGTATCCGGGCGAGTGAGGCTCACCCTCCGCTCGGTATCATGACGGGATGACCGAGCCCGAGCAGCCGCTCAGCCGACGTGCTCGCCGTGAGGCCGAGGCGGCGGCCGCTCGCCGAGGGCGCGGCCGGTCTGATGGCGGGATGCCCGCCGCGACCCCGCCGGAGCC
>JAIWOM010000177.1 GCA_020216895.1 Microcella sp. | reverse complement strand
CTGCTCGGGCACTCGCTCGACGACCAGGCCGAGACCGTGCTGCTGGGGCTCGCCCGCGGCAGCGGCACGCTGAGCATCGCGGGCATGGCCGCAGTCGCGGGGCTGTACCGGCGGCCGCTGCTGGGCATCCGCCGCGCGACGCTCGCGCAGGCCTGCGTCGATCAGGGGCTCGAGCCGTGGAGCGACCCGCACAACAGCGACGAGCGCTTCGCCCGCGTGCGGGTGCGGCGCCGCATCCTGCCGATGCTCGAAGAGCACCTCGATGCGGGGATCGTCGAGGCGCTCGCCCGCACCGCCGCGATCGCCCGGGAGGACGCCGAGGCGCTCGACCACATGGTCGACGAGGTCGCCGAAGAGCTCACCGACCTGGCCGACGGCGGCTGCTCTCTGACGGTCGCGGGGCTTCTCGCCAACCCTCCCGCGATCCGGCACCGGCTGATCCGGCTCGTCATGCGCAGTCAGTTCGGCGTCGCCATCAGTCGCGCCCAGACCCTGGAGGTGGCACGGCTCGTGACCGACTGGCACGGCCAGGGGCCGGTGCACCTGCCCGGCGTTAGGGTTGAACGCACCGCAGGTCGCATCGTGTTCGTCCTCGCCCTCGAGAACGAGCACATCGTCGGAGACGACGACAGCGATGAGCATCTGCCCGACCGCCCCTGACCCCGCCGGAGGACCCCCGTGGACGTCGACGACATCCGCTCTGACCTGACCGAGGTGCTCGTCACCGAGCAGGAGATCCACGCGAAGCTGGCCGAGCTGGCCCGCCGCGTCGAGGCCGACTACGGCGACACTCCGCCCCTGCTGGTCGGCGTGCTCAAGGGCGCGGTCATGGTCATGGCCGACTTCGCGCGCGAGCTGTCGTTCTCGGCGGAGATGGACTGGATGGCCGTCTCGAGCTACGGCAAGAGCACCGAGTCGAGCGGCGTCGTGCGCATCCTCAAAGATCTCGACACCGAGATCGCCGGCCGCGACGTGCTCATCGTCGAGGACATCATCGACTCGGGTCTCACGCTCGCCTGGCTGCGCGCGAACCTCGAGTCGCGGGGGGCGAAGAGCGTGAAGATCCTCGCCCTGCTCCGCAAGCCCGAGGCGGCCAAGGTCGAGGTCGACGTCGAGTACGTCGGCTTCGACATCCCGCCCGCCTTCGTCGTCGGCTACGGCCTCGACTACGCCGAGAAGTACCGCAACCTGCGGGCGATCGGCGTGCTCGCGCCGCACGTCTACAGCCACTAGGTCGGGCTCGCCGCCCGCTCCGCCGCGGGCGAACAGCACACAGCGCGCCAAGGGTCGCGCGATAACCTGGCAGGCACGTCTCACCGGAAGAAAGGTGCGGGGCGCAACGCCCGCCAGCCCATGAAGCTCAAGCGCATCACTCGAGGACCCTTCCTCTACATCGTCGCCGGCGCCCTCGTGCTGTGGGTCGGCTTCGCCCTGCTCAGCGGCATCGGCGGGTTCCGGCAGATCAGCACCCAGCAGGGCCTCGAGTTTCTGCAGGAGGCGGAGCTCACGAGCGTGAAGATCGTCGACGGCGAGCAGCGCGTCGACATCGTGCTCGCCGAGCCCGACGATGAGTACGGCCAGAACGTGCAGTTCTACTACGTGGCGCCCCGCGGCCCCGCGATCGTCGAGGCCGTCGACGCCGCGAACGTCGCGGAGGAGTTCACCGACGAGGTGCCCCAGACGAACTTCTTCGTCAGCCTGCTCGGCCTGATCATCCCCTTCTTGATCATCGGCGTCATCTTCTACTTCCTGCTCACCCGCCTGCAGGGCGGCGGCGGGCGGGTCATGCAGTTCGGCAAGTCGCGCGCGAAGCTCGTCAGCAAGGAGACCCCGCAGGTCACGTTCGCCGATGTCGCCGGAGCCGACGAGGCCATCGAGGAGCTCGAGGAGATCAAGGACTTCCTGAAGGACCCGACGCGGTTCCAGGCGGTCGGCGCGCGGATCCCGAAGGGCGTGCTGCTCTACGGCCCGCCCGGAACCGGCAAGACGCTGCTCGCCCGCTCGGTCGCGGGCGAGGCGGGCGTGCCGTTCTACTCGATCTCGGGCTCCGACTTCGTCGAGATGTTCGTCGGTGTCGGCGCGAGCCGCGTGCGCGACCTCTTCACGCAGGCCAAGGAGAACGCACCGGCCATCATCTTCGTCGACGAGATCGACGCCGTCGGCCGCCACCGCGGCGCCGGCATGGGCGGCGGCCACGACGAGCGCGAGCAGACGCTCAACCAGATGCTCGTCGAGATGGACGGCTTCGAGGCCAACACGAACGTCATCATGATCGCGGCCACCAACCGGCCCGACATCCTCGACCCCGCCCTGCTGCGCCCGGGCCGCTTCGACCGGCAGATCCAGGTCGACGCGCCCGACATGAAGGGTCGCCAGAAGATCCTCGAGGTGCACGCCAAGGGCAAGCCCATGGCCGAGAACGTCGACCTCGAGGTGCTGGCCCGCAAGACGCCCGGCTACACCGGCGCCGACCTCGCCAACGTGCTCAACGAGGCCGCGCTGCTGACCGCCCGCGCGCACCAGCAGATCATCACCAACGAGGCGCTCGACGAGGCCGTCGACCGCGTCATGGCCGGCCCGCAGCGCCGCACCCGCGTGATGCGCGACCACGAGAAGCTCATCACCGCGTACCACGAGGGCGGTCACGCGCTCGCGGCCGCGGCGATGCGCAACACCGACCCGGTGACGAAGGTGACGATCCTGCCGCGCGGCCGCGCCCTCGGCTACACGATGGTGCTGCCCGTCGACGACAAGTACTCGGTCACCCGCAACGAGCTGCTCGACCAGCTGGCCTACGCCATGGGCGGCCGCGTCGCCGAGGAGATCGTCTTCCACGACCCCACGACCGGCGCGAGCAACGACATCGAGAAGGCCACCGCCATCGCCCGTCGCATGGTCACCGAGTACGGCATGAGCGCCACGATCGGCGCCGTGAAGCTCGGCCAGTCGAGCGGCGAAGTCTTCCTCGGCCGCGACATGGGCCACCAGCGCGACTACAGCGACAGCGTCGCCGAGCGCGTCGACGCCGAGGTGCGGGCGCTCGTCGACCAGGCGCACGACGAGGCGTGGCAGGTCATCAACGACAACCGCGAGATCCTCGATCGCCTGGCGACCGAGCTGCTCGAGAAGGAGACCCTCGACCACCTGCAGCTCGCCGAGATCTTCGCCGACGTCAAGAAGCTGCCCGAGCGCCCGCAGTGGCTCTCGAGCCTCGGTCGACCGCTCCCGAACATCCCGCCGGTGCCGATGCCGACCAAGGCGCCCGTCGACGCGGGCGTTCTCGCCAGCGAGGCCGCTGAGGCTCCGGCGCGACCGAAGCGCGCGCCCCGCGTGAAGGCCGCGGAGCCTGCCGATGCCGCCCCCACGCGGGCGAAGCGCACCACGCGTGCCAAGGCCGCCGAACCCGCCCCCGACTCGACCGCCGACGGCGCGCGCGACTGAGCCGCACCATGACCGTCGACACCCGCCGCATCGAGGCGGCCGTCGCTGAGATCCTCGTCGCCATCGGCGAGGATCCGGCCCGGCCCGGCCTCGCCACCACCCCGCAGCGGGTCGCCGAGGCGTACGCCGAGTTCTTCGCCGGGGTCGGCGTCGACCCCGTGCCGCTGCTGCAGGACGAGCTCGCCACGCAGGACGCCCCCGAGCGCACCGGTGAGGCCGTGCTGCTGCGCGACATCGCCCTGCGCTCGATCTGCGAGCACCACCTGCTGCCGTTCGTCGGCGTGGCCCACGTGGCGTACCTGCCCGGTGAGCGGCTCGTCGGCCTCGGCAGCATCACGCGTTGCGTCGAGACGCTCGCGTCGCGCCCGCAGCTGCAGGAGCGCCTCGGCGAGCAGATCGTCGACGCCCTCGAGGCCGCCCTCGCTCCGCAGGGCGTGCTCGTCGTGCTCGACGCGCGCCACGGCTGCGTCGGCGCGCGGGGCCCGAGGCAGGCGGAGAGCACGACCGTCACGGTCGCC
>JAIWOM010000176.1 GCA_020216895.1 Microcella sp. | reverse complement strand
GAGCGGCCCGCCCGCCGCCCACGCCGCGCGCGCGTCGGCCGGTACGGTCGCCGCCGCGTACCAGCCGCTCCGCACGCGATCGATGTAGCCGTAGCGCACCGCGAACCACAACGCGGTCTCGTCACCATCGGACGCGTCGAGCAGCTCGCGCCGCGACGCGATGCCGCCGAGCTGCCGCAGCTCGAGCTCGAATCGCCGGAACCCCTCGAACGCGAACCCCGACGGTGCGGGCCTGCCCGGCCCCGGTACGTGCGGCATCAGCGCGGGGTCGATCGGCGGTCGTTGCATCGCGCAAGGATCGCACCGTGCCTCCAGCTCCCGCGGGGCGCCGCCACGAATTGGGGACTCGCGAACGGCCTGGCCCGCGGTGAGGGAGCCCCGGCGGACGCCGCCCGCCCAACCGGGACGGCGGAGAGGTCTCCGAGCGCCTTCCAGATCTGCGGATGCATCTGAACGAGCTTCATGGTGATCCGCAGATCTGGAAGGCACTCAGATGCCATGCTGAGCCTCACGTGCGAGACTCGCAGCACCGCCGATCGCGAGGAGGATGCGAGTGTCGTTCGGTTCGATCGCTCCGCTGCTGGCGCTCGGGGTCGTGGTCGTCATGGTCGCGGGAATCGCGGTGCGGCTCGCGAGAGCCGTGCGCGCCCGGATGACACGGGCCGATGACGGCCGCTGAGAGCGAGGCTTTCCGATGACGGCGGGGGGCGCGCTGCGGTTCATCATCATCCTGTTCGTCATCGCGATCGCGATCGGCATGGTGGTGCGGCTCGTGCACGGTGTGCGGCAGCGATGGCGCGACCGGCGCGGGTAGGGTGAGGGTTCCATGAGCGAGAGCGCAGCATCCGGAGCAGACGGCGCCGCCGACGGCGGGTTCGTTCCGACCGCGTCGGCGCTCTCGCGGGCGCTGAAGCGGGCCGAGAGCGGTGTGAGCCTCGACGCGACCGAAGCCGAGACGCTGCTGCACTGCCGCGGCGACGACCTCGACCGGCTGCTGGCCGTCGCCGGGCGGGTGCGGGATGCGGGGCTCGAGAAGGCCGGACGCCCCGGGGTCACCACGTACTCGCGCAAGGTCTTCATCCCGCTCACGCACCTGTGCCGCGACCGCTGCCACTACTGCGTGTTCGTGCAGACCCCCAACCAGCTCGCCGCGCAGGGCAAGGCCCCCTACCTTTCCCCCGACGAGGTGCTTGAGATCGCCCGCCACGGCGCCGCACTCGGCTGCAAAGAAGCGCTCTTCACCCTCGGTGACCGGCCGGAGGACCGCTGGCCCGCCGCCCGCGAGTGGCTCGACGCCCGCGGCTACGACTCGACCATCGACTACCTGCGATCCGTCGCGATCCTCGTGCTCGAGGAGACCGGGCTGCTGCCGCACCTCAACCCCGGCGTCATGACCTGGCAGGAGCTGCAGCGGCTCAAGCCCGTCGCCCCCAGCATGGGCATGATGCTCGAAACCACGAGCACAAGGTTGTTCGAGACGCGCGGGCTCGCCCACTTCGGCAGCCCCGACAAAGACCCGGAGCTGCGGCTGCGGGTGCTGGAGGACGCCGGCCGCAGCGCGATCCCGTTCACGACCGGGCTGCTGCTCGGCATCGGTGAGACGTACGCTGAGCGCGTCGACGGCATGTTCGCCATCCGTGCGAGCGCGCGGCGGCACGGGCACATCCAGGAAGTCATCATCCAGAACTTCCGCGCCAAACCGCGCACCGCGATGCGCGCCGCCGACGATCTCGCTCTGCAGGAGTACATCGCCGCCGTCGCCGTCAGTCGCCTCGTGCTCGGGCCTGGCGCTCGCGTGCAGGCGCCGCCGAACCTCACCGACGCCGAAGAGCTCGGCCTGCTGATCCGCGCCGGCATCGACGACTGGGGCGGCGTCAGCCCGCTCACCCCCGACCACGTGAACCCCGAGCGCCCCTGGCCGCAGATCGATGAGCTCGCGCGCCTCACCGCCGAGACCGGCTTCACCCTGCGCGAGCGGCTCACCGCGCATCCGCACTACGTGCGCGCTGAAGAGCCCTGGCTCGACCCGCGCGTCGTGCCGCACGTGCGCGCGCTCGCCACCCCCGACGGGCTCGCCGACGAGGCCGCCGTGCTGCGCGGCCTGCCGTGGCAGGAGCCCGACCCCGACTGGGCGAGCCGCGGAGGCACCGGGCGCACCGACCTGCACGTCGCGATCGACACCGAGGGCCGGCGCACGGAGACCCGCAGCGACGTCGACGAGGTGTACGGCGACTGGGCCGAGCTGCGGGAGCGCACCGTCGACGCCCGTGAGCGCACGATCAGCGTCAGCACCGGCGTCGCGGCCGTGCTGCGCCGTGCTGAGGATGCTCCCGCCGCGCTCAGCGACGCCGACTACCTGACCCTGCTGCGGGCCGACGGCGCCGACCTCGACGCACTCGCCGACCTCGCCGACCGAGTGCGCCGCGACACGGTCGGCGACGACGTCGGCTACGTCGTCAACCGCAACATCAACTTCACCAACGTCTGCTACACGGGGTGCCGGTTCTGCGCCTTCGCGCAGCGCCGCACCGACGCCGACGCGTACACGCTGTCGATGCAGCAGGTCGGCGACCGCGTCGACGAGGCCTGGGCGCTCGGCGCGACCGAGATCTGCATGCAGGGCGGCATCCACCCCGACCTCCCCGGCACCGCCTACTTCGACCTCGCGCGCGAGGTGAAGAGCCGCCAGCCGGGCATCCACCTGCACGCCTTCAGCCCCATGGAGATCGTCAACGGCGCCGCGCGCACGGGGTTGTCGTTCGCCGAGTTCCTCACCGCGGCGAAGGAGGCCGGGCTCGACACGATCCCGGGCACGGCCGCGGAGATCCTCGACGACGAGGTGCGCTGGGTGCTCACCAAGGGCAAGCTGCCCGCCGCGGAGTGGATCGAGATCGTCTCCACCGCGCATCGGCTGGGCATCCGGTCATCGAGCACCATGATGTACGGGCACGTGGATGCTCCGCCCCACTGGGTCGCCCACCTGCGCACGCTCGCCCGCATCCAGGACGACACCGGCGGATTCACGGAGTTCGTGCTGCTGCCCTTCGTGCACGCGAGCTCGCCGATCTACCTGGCGGGCGTGGCGCGGCCCGGCCCGACGCCGCAGGAGAACCGCGCCGTGCACGCCGTCGCCCGCCTCATGCTGCACGGGCGCATCGACCACATCCAGACCTCGTGGGTGAAGCTCGGCGACGACGGCACCCGGCTCATGCTGCGCGGCGGTGCCGACGACCTCGGTGGCACCCTCATGGAGGAGACCATCAGCCGGATGGCCGGCGCCGACAACGGCTCGGAGAAGACAGTCGCCGAGCTCGAAGCGCTCGCAGCGTCGATCGGACGGGTCGCCCGCCAGCGCACCACGACGTACGGCACGCCCGACCCCGAGCGGGTCGCCGTCGCGCAGGCGCACCGCGAGCAGGGCTACGCCGCGACCGGCCGTCGGCTCTCTCTCACTGTTGCCGAGGTGCGATCCGGAGGATAGTGGGGCCATGTCCACCATGGTCTTCATCAACGTCCCCGTCGCCGACGTCGCCCGCGCGACCGCCTTCTACGAGGCGCTCGGCTGGCGCCTCAACCCGATGTTCTCCGACGAGAACGCCTCGTGCATCATCGTCAGCGACACGATCTACGTCATGCTGCTGACCCCCGAGTTCTTCGGCAGCTTCATCCCCGGCCACGCGGTGGCGGATGCTCGCGCCGCGATCGGCGCCCAGTACGCGCTCAGCTGCGACAGCCGGGAGGACGTGGACGCTCTCGTCGCCCGCGCCATCGAGGCAGGCGGCACTCCCTTCGAGCCGCGCGACCTCGGCTTCATGTACAGCCGGGCGTTCCAGGACCCGGACGGGCACTACTGGGACCCGTTCTGGATGGACCCCGCTGCCGCCGAGCAGGGCCCGCGCGCCGAGTAGGCGGCCCCGGCGCCCGCCGGCGCCGCCGACCTCCAGCAGCGCTACAGCAGCGCGGCCGT
>JAIWOM010000175.1 GCA_020216895.1 Microcella sp. | reverse complement strand
GGCGCCGGCGCCCTCCTTGCACTGCGTCCCGCCCGCCGTCTGCGGCGCCGGGCCGTGCGCGTCATCGAGGGCGGTGTGGTGGTCGACGTGCACCACACGGTCCGCACCGACCTCGAGACGGGCATCCAGCGCGTCGTCGTCGGCGTGATGAAGCAGTGGACCGCGGCCGACCGCGCGATGACGATCGTGGGGTGGACGCCCGACAACCGCGCCCTCGAGCACCTCGGAGAGCGGTGGCAGAAGGCGCGGGAGTCCGCGCGCCGGGCGCGCTCCGCGCACGACACCGTCGTGCCGTGGCGGTCGACCTACGTGCTGCCCGAGCTGGCCGTCGAGGAGACCCGGCTCGATCGGCTGCAGGCTCTCGCGCAGTCGGGTGCGGGGGAGTGCTCGGTCGTCGGCTACGACTGCGTTCCGCTCACCGTGCCGGAGACGGCCGGCGGCGGCATGCCCGGCGCCTTCGCCCGCAACCTCGCGACCGTCGCCTGGTTCGATCGCGTGGCCACGATCTCAGAGGCGGCCGCCGTCGAGTACCGCGGGTGGTCCGCGATGGTCGCGGCCGCGGGCATCACGGCGCCCCGCATCGCCTCGGTGCTGCTGGCCGACGAGCCCGTGCCCGCCGGCGGCGATGCCGTTGACCTCCAGGACCTCGTCCGGCCCGACCACCCGCTCGTGCTCTGCGTCGGCAGCCACGAGCCGCGCAAGAACCACCTCGCTGTGCTGCACGCCGCCGAGCTCGCCTGGCGCGAGGGGCACGACTTCGACCTCCTCTTCGTCGGTGGCAACGCCTGGAACTCGACGCGGTTCCTCGACCGTCTCGCTGAGCTGCAGCGGCAGGGCCGCCCGGTGCGCAGCCTGCTGCGCGTCGACGACGTCACGCTCGCGGCCCTCTACCGGCGCGCGGCGTTCTCGGTCTTCCCCTCGCTCAACGAGGGCTACGGGCTGCCGATCGTCGAGTCGCTCGCGCTCGGCACCCCCGTCATCACCTCCGCGTTCGGCAGCATGCGCGAGATCGCGACCGCCGGGTGCGTGCTGGTCGACCCCCGGGATGACCGGGCCATCGCCGCGGCGATCGGCGGTCTGCTCACCGACGGCGCGCGCCGCGACCGTCTCGCCGCCGAGGCAGGCGAGCGGGGCATCCGGAGTTGGGAAGCCTATGCCGATGAACTATGGTCGTTCATGGTCAACGGGGGGCACGTCGATGGCCGGCCCCAGTCGAGCTCAGGAGTGTCATGAAGCTGTTCGTGCAGGTTCCGTGTCTCAACGAAGAGCAGACCCTCCCCGCCGTCCTGTCGACGATCCCGCGGTCGATCCCGGGCATCGATGAGATCCACATCCTGATCATCGATGACGGTTCGACCGACCGCACGGTCGAGGTGGCGCGCGAGCACGGCGTCGAGCACTTCGTGCACCACGTGCGCAACATGGGTCTCGCCCGGTCCTTCCGTGACGGGGTGCACTACGCCCTCCTCCACGGGGCCGACATCGTCGTCAACACCGATGGCGACAACCAGTACCCGCAGGACCGCATCCCCGACCTGGTCGCCCCGATCGTGGCCGGCGAGGCCGACATCGTCATCGGCGACCGCCAGACGCACACGATCGCCCACTTCTCGTGGTTCAAGAAGAAGCTGCAGAAGCTCGGCAGCGCCGTCGTGAACCTGGCCGCCAGCACCGACCTGCCCGACGCGGCGAGCGGCTTCCGCGCCTACTCGCGCGACGCCCTCATCAAGCTCAACATCGTCACCCAGTTCAGCTACTGCATGGAGACGATCATCCAGGCCGGCAACAAGCGCCTGCGCATCGGCAGCGTGCCCATCGACACCAACCCGAAGACGCGCGAGTCGCGCCTGTTCTCGAGCATGGGGCAGCACGTCACCAAGTCGGCGCAGGCGATCCTGCGCAGCTACATCATGTTCAAGCCGTTCGCCTTCTTCGTGGCCATCGGCACGTTCATGTTCGTCGGCGCGATGGTCCCCTTCGTCCGCTACCTGATCCTGATCTGGGTGTTCGGCGACGAGGCCGGTCAGCACCTCCAGTCGCTGATCCTCGGTGTGGCGCTCCTGATCGGAGCGCTCCTGTCGTTCGCGCTCGGCGTGCTCGCCGATCTGCAGCGGACGAACCGCGTGCTGGCAGAGGAGTCGCTCGAGCGCCTCAAGGAGATCCAGTACGGCATCGTGCGCACGGGCTCGTCGGTTGGATAAGCAGCAGCGCATCGCCCACGTCGAGGCGCTGCCGTTCGAGCGGACGGTCGCCGGGCGCGTCGGCGTCTTCGCCGGTCTGTGGCGCGCCATCCGCGATGTCGTGGCGCGGCGCGAGCTGCTCGCGCTGCTGGTGCGCCGCGAGCTGAAGGCGCGCTACAAGGACAGCTCGCTCGGCTTCCTGTGGAGCCTCATCAAGCCGCTGACGATGCTGCTCATCTACTTCGTCGCCATCGGCCAGTTCCTCGGGGCCGCCCGGGCGATCCCCGACTTCGCGATCTTCGTCTACGCGGGCCTCACGCTGTGGGCGCTCTACAGCGAGATCGTCGTGACGGGCACCCAGTCGATCCTCGCCAACGCGGGCCTCATCAAGAAGGTCTACCTCCCGCGCGAGATCTTCCCGCTCGCCGCCACCGGCTCGGCCTTCGTCAACTTCGGGGTGCAGTTCCTCATCCTCGTCGCGGCGGTCGTGGTGCTCGGGCAGTTCCCGCTCTCCTGGAACCTCCTCTACATCCCCGTCGCCGTCGCGATCGCGGCCGTCTACGGCATCGCCCTCGCCCTGCTGCTCTCCGCCGTCAACGTCTACCTGCGCGACATCCAGTACCTCGTCGAGGTCGGGCTCCTCGTCTTCTTCTGGGCGTCGCCGATCGTCTACTCGTGGTCGTTCGTCGTCGAGGCAGGTGAGCGCTCCGACCTGCCATGGCTGGAGAGCACGTACCTGATCAACCCGATGTCGACGGCGATCCTGGCCTTCCAGCGCGGCATCTGGGCGGCGGGTTCGCAGGAGCGCGTCATCGGCGGCGAGGTGGTTCCGCCGCAGCCGTGGCCGGTCGATCTTGACCTCCGCCTGCTCATCACCTTCCTCGTCGGCCTCGTGCTGGTGGTCATCGCGCAGCGCGTGTTCTCGCGCCTGCAGGGCAACTTCGCGCAGGAGATCTGATGAGCACCGCATCCTCGATCGTGCGCGTCGACGGCGTCGCCAAGCGCTTCGTGATCCGCAAGGAGAAGTCGCTCAAGGAGCGGCTGGTCAACTTCGGCCGGTCGAACCAGCACAAGGACGACTTCTGGGCGCTCGACGACATCGGGTTCGACGTGGCGATCGGCAGCTCCGTCGGACTGCTCGGGGCGAACGGCTCGGGCAAGAGCACGCTGCTCAAGGTCATCGGCGGCATCATCGAGCCCACCCGCGGCATCGTCGAGCGTCGCGGCCGCGTCGCGGCCCTTCTCGAGCTGGGGGCCGGGTTCCACCCCGACCTGACCGGCCGTGAGAACGTCTACCTGAACGGCTCGATCCTGGGGCTGTCGCGCAAGCAGACCGATCGCTACTTCGACTCGATCGTCGACTTCGCCGAGGTGCACGACTTCATCGACACGCAGGTCAAGTTCTACTCCTCGGGCATGTACGTGCGGCTCGCCTTCGCGATCGCGGTGCACGTCGACCCCGACCTGCTCCTCGTCGATGAGGTGCTCGCAGTCGGTGACGAGCGGTTCCAACGCAAGTGCATGGACAAGATCACCGAGTTCCAGCAGGAAGGGCGCACGATCCTCTTCGTGAGCCACTCGGCCGATCAGGTCACGCGCGTGTGCGACCGCACGATCGTGCTGTCGCACGGCCGGGTCATCTTCGACGGCGACACCGAGGGCGGCATCGCGGCCCTGCGCGGCTCCTTCTAGCCCGCGCGCGGCCCGCGGCCCCGACGCCCCCGCAGGAGCGCTGTGACAGCGCGCAGGGGAGCGGTCAGACGCCACGACCGGCTGGCCTCGAGCTCGCGCACCCGGGCCTGCCAACGG
>JAIWOM010000174.1 GCA_020216895.1 Microcella sp. | reverse complement strand
CCCGTGGCACGGTGGCGCACGTCGTCGATGCGGACGACGGGCGGCTCCGGCCTCACCAGCCCGCCTCGCGCAGGGCCGCGCGGGCCTCGTCGCGAGCCGAGTACGGCGTGCGCACGCCGCGGATGTCGCGGTAGTCCTGGTGCCCGGGCCCCGCCCACAGGATCGAGTCGCCCTCGCGCGCGAGGTTCACCGCGACGCGGATCGCCTGCTCGGGCGGGCTGACCTCGTGGATCTCCGGCGTGTTCGTCGCGAGCGCCGCTCCCTCGAGCAGGGTGGCCCGGATCGACGCCGGGTCCTCGAAGCGCGGGTGGTGGTCGGTGATGACGAGGATGTCGCAGCCCTCGGCCGCGACACGCGCCATGTCGTGGCGCTTCGTCGCGTCGCGGTCGCCGTCGGCGCCGAACACCATGATCGTGCGACCGGTCGTGAGGCGCCGCACCGCCGCGAGCGTGTTCTCGAAGGCGTCGGGGCTGTGGCCGAAGTCGACGAAGACGCTCGGGCCGCGGTCGCCGGAGACCCGCTCGGTGCGGCCGGGCAGGTAGGCCTCGATGGGGCGCTCGTGCACCGCATCCCGCACGCGCTCGAGCGAAATGCCCGCCTCGAGGAGGAGGACGATCGCGAGACCAGCGTTGGCCGCCATGTGGTGGCCGATGATCGGGATGCTGGACCGCAGCTCGACCCCGCCGGGGCCGCTCAGGGTGAAGTCGGTGCGGAACGGGTCCTCGTGCGTGACCGTCACCCGCCAGTCGGCCTCGATCTCGGGGCGCGAGGTGATCGACACGACAGGGATGCGCGCGTCGTCCATGACGCGCGGCCCGTACTCGGAGTCGAGGGAGACCACGCCGCGCCGGCCGTGCTCGGGGAAGAACAGCGGCAGCTTGGCCCGGTAGTACTCCTCCATGTCGGCGTAGTCGTCGAGGTGGTCGTGCGTGAGGTTGGTGAAGCCGACGACGTCGAAGGGGATGCCGTCGACGCGGTGGCGGCTGAGCGCCTGTGCGCTCACCTCGACAGCGACCGCTTGCACGCCGGCCTCGCGCATGCGGGCCAGCAGGGCGTGCATCTCGGTGGCCTCGGGCGTAGTGAGGCGGCTGACGACGCGCTCATCGGCGATGCGCCGCTCGGCGGTCGAGCTGAGGCCTGCCACCATGCCGAGCTGCCGCAGCATCTGGTCGAGCAGGTAGGCGGTGGAGGTCTTGCCGTTCGTGCCGGTGACGCCGAACAGCAGCGGGCGCTCCTCGAGCGTGCGGTAGACCCAGGCGGAGACGACGCCGAGCACCCCGCGCGGGTTCTCCACGACGAGCACGGGTACCCCGGCGCTCTGGGCGGCTTCGAGCCCAGCGGCGTCGGTCATGACGGCCACGGCGCCCTTCGCGACAGCGTCGGCGGCGAACTCGGCGCCGTGCCGGTGCTCACCGCGCACGCCGACGAAGAGGTCGCCGGGGTGCAGGTCGGCGGTCGAGAGGGTCACGCCCGTGACGGCGATGCCGTCGAGCTCGCCATGCACCGCTGCCGGCACGGTGGCCAGCAGGTCGACGAGTGTGCGAGGTGCCGGATGCTCGGGCCTCAGGACGGGCGGGATGCGGGACACGGCGACCTCACTCTTGCTCTGTCAGGGTCGACCGCCTCACCAGGTGAGGGCGATGTCGGGCGCCGAGCCGCGCGACGGCGGCACCCGGAAGGTCTTGAGGACCTGCGTCATGATCGACCGGAACGTCGGCGCCGCGGCGGCCGACACCTTCATCGTAGTGGGCTTGCCGTACGTCACGACCACGACGTACTGGGGGTCGTCGGCGGGTGCGTAGCCGGCGACGGTGACGATGCGGTTCGAGCCGTAGCGCCCGTTCTCGAAGACTTCGGCGGTGCCCGTCTTGGCGGCGACGCGGTAGCCGGGGATCGTCAGCAGCGACGACAGGTAGCTGCGGGTCGCGACCTGCTCGAGCACGCTCGTGATGCCCCGGGCGGCGCGCTCGCTCACCACGCGAGTGCCCTCGGTGGGGGGCGCATCGGTGACGGTGCCATTCTCGTGCGTGCAGCCGGTCACGAGGGTCAGGGGCTCGCGCACGCCGTCGTTGGCGAGCGTCTGGTAGAGGCCCGCGACCTGGGCGCTCGTGGCGAGCATGCCCTGGCCGAACAGCTGCACGATGGCGTTGTGCTTGTCGACCGTCTGGGGATCGGGCAGTCGGCCCGGCTCCTCGCCGAGGAAGTCGACGGCGGTCGGCGAGCCCAGGCCGAAGGCCGCGAGGTAGTCGTGGCGCTCCTGGTAGCTCATCCGCTCGCTGAGCACGGAGGTGCCGGTGTTCGACGAGTTCATGAGCGCACCCGCGACGGTGTAGCGGGTGTCGCCGGTATCGACCGCGTCGACGATCACGAAGCCGTCGATCGTCGGGTACCGCTGCGGCGCGATGATGCGGTCGCCGAGGGTCGCGGCCCCCGAGTCGAGGAGGCCGGCGAAGGTGGCGGCCTTGATGACGGAGCCCGGCTCGTACGGCCAGGTGAACACGCGCGAACCCAGATTGTCGGGGTCGGTGCCGTTGACGTCGTTGGGGTCGACGGTGGGCCAGTCGGCGGCGGCGATGATGTGGCCGTCGTCGACGCTGACGACCACAGCGGTGGCCCATTCGGCGCCGATCGAGGAGCCCTGCTCGGCGATCGCCTGCTGCGCGAACCACTGCACGTCGGCATCGATCGTGAGGTGGAGGGTGCCCCCGTCGACGGCCTCCTGGCTGACGACGGTCGTGCCGGGGAGGCGCACGCCGTCGGCGCCGCGCTCGAAGGTGGCCGACCCGTCGGTCGCCTTCAGGCAGTCATTGAGCCGGAACTCCAGGCCGGTCTGGGGGCCGTCGGTGCCGAGGAAGCCGACCAGGTTGCCCGCGATCTGGCCGTTCGGGTAGGTGCGCGCCGGGATGCGCTCGTCGTACACCCACGGGATGCCGAGGTCGCGCACGGCCTCGAGCTGCTCGGGCGTGACGCGGCGCGCGAGGTAGGCGTGGTCGTCCTGCGGGTTCTCGGCGAGCTGCGCACGGATCTCCATGAGCATCGCCACCGGATCGCCCTCGACGATCTGGGCGACGGAGGCGAGGGCCTGGTCGACCGTGACCGTCACCCGCTCCCCCGTCGCCTCATCGGTGCGGCGGAAGTCCTGCACGAAGCGCGGGGAGACGGTGATGTCGTAACGGAACACCGAGTCGGCGAGCACGACCCCGGAGGCATCGACGATGTCGCCGCGAGCACCCGAGATGGTGATCGGGATCGACCGGCGCGCCTCGGCCTCATCGGCCAGCTCGGCCGCGCGCACGACCTGGATGTCGACCAGGCGCACGACGAAGCTGCTGAGGATGATCGCGATGACGAGCATCCAGGCCGCCAGTCGACGACGCGTGCGGCGGTCAGCGGTCACCATGCGGTTCCGTCCTCCCAGCCGATCAGCGCGTCACGGGCGAGGGCAGCGCCCCGGTCGAGGTCACCCCGCCCGCGGTCGACGGTAGCGACCCCGACGACGACGGCGTCGGAGGCGCGCTCAGAGCGGCCGCCGATGCACCCCCCGTCGCCGTCGGGGTCACGAGGGGCACGTCGGTCAGCAGCACATTGCCGACGAGATCGCCCCTGCCGTCCAAGACCCCGCTGCCGGCCCCCGCCGGCCTCGGGGAACCCTGGACAGTGCCATCGGAGAGGAGGAGGAATGCGGGGCTCACGGTGCTGACCACCATGCCGAGCGCCTCGGCATTGGCCGCCACATACTGAGCGGAGTCGTAGACGTTGAGGTCTTCGGTGAGGATCTGCGCGGTGCGATCGAGCTCGGCCCGCTGCCCCTCGAGCGCCGTGATGCGGTACGCGCCGTCGGAGAGCACGATGCTCAGCATCAGCTGCGCGAGCAGGATGGCGAACACGCCCGCGATCGTGGCGACGGCGTAGACGGCGCGCGGGCGGGCGCGACGCTGCTGCCGCGTGGGCACCACCTCGAGCGGCGGGCGGGCGGGCGATTCGCGACGCGGCAGAC
>JAIWOM010000173.1 GCA_020216895.1 Microcella sp. | reverse complement strand
GGGCGCGCCACCGGGTCGAGTGGACTCGCCGCTCATGACCCCACCTCCACCCGCTGCTGGCTGCTGACGATCTCGGCGTAGGTCTCGCTCGAGGCGAGCAGCTCGTCGTGGGTTCCGCGGCCGACGATGCGGCCCTGCTCGAGCACGATGATCTCGTCGGCGTCGAGAACGGTGGCCACGCGCTGGGCGACCACGATGACGGTGGCGTCGGCGGCGTCACGGCGCAGCGCGGCCCGCAGGCGCGCATCCGTCGCCGTGTCGAGGGCCGAGAACGAGTCGTCGAAGACGAAGATCGGTGGTCGTTTCACGAGGGCGCGCGCGATGGCGAGGCGCTGCCGCTGGCCACCCGACACGCTCGTGCCGCCCTGGGCCACCGCGGTGTCGAGGCCGTCGGGCATGGCGCGCACGAAGTCGGCGGCCTGCGCGGTCTCGAGCGCCGCCCACAGCTCGTCGTCGGTGGCGTCGGGCTTACCGAAACGCAGGTTGCTGGCGATGGTGCCCGAGAACAGGTAGGGGCGCTGCGGCACGAGGCCGATGCGGCTCCAGAGCTGCTCGGGCTCGAGCTCGCGCACGTCGACGCCGTCGATGAGCACGGCGCCTCCGGTCACGTCGATGAGCCGCGGCAGCAGGCTGATGAGGGTCGTCTTGCCGGCGCCGGTGCTGCCGATGATGGCGGTCATGCGTCCGCGCGAGGCCGTCAGGCTGACACCGTCGAGCACCGGATGCTCCGCCCCGGGGTACGCGAACACGACGTCGCGCAGCTCGACGTGCCCGCTCGCGTCGCGCGGGGTCACCGGGCTGCTCGGCAGCACCACCGAGGAGGGCGTCGCGAGCACCTCGCCGATGCGGTCGGCCGAGACGGCCGCCCGCGGCAGCAGCACGGCGATGAACGTGGCCATGAGCACGGCCATCAAGATCTGGATGAGGTAGGTGAGGAAGGCGGTGAGCGCGCCGACCTGCATCGCGCCGCTCTCGATGCGCCCGGCGCCGAACCACAGCACGGCGACGCTCGAGGCGTTGAGCACCAGCAGCACGATCGGGAACATGAGCGCGAACAGCCGCCCCGACTTCAGGGCCGTCTCAGTGAGCTGCGCGTTCGCGTCGGCGAAGCGGGCCACCTCGTGCCGCTCGCGCACGAACGCGCGAACGACCCGCATGCCGGTGAGCTGCTCGCGCAGCACCCGGTTGACCGTGTCGATGCGCTCCTGCATGACGCGGAACAGCGGCACCGTCCGCACGATGATCGCGCCGACCGAGAGCAGCAGCACGGGGATGGCCACGGCCATGATGAGCGACAGCGCAAGGTCTTGCTGCAGCGCCATGACGACACCACCGATGGCGAGAATGGGCGCGCTCACGAGCATCGTGCTCGTCATCAGCACGAGCATCTGCACCTGCTGCACGTCGTTCGTCGTGCGCGTGATGAGCGAGGGGGCGCCGAAGCGCGTCACCTCGCGCTCGGAGAACGTGCCGACGTGGTCGAACACGGCCTGCCGCAGGTCGCGGCCGAAGGCCATGGCGACGCGGGCTCCGACGTAGACGGCAGCGATGGCGCAGGCAATCTGCACGAGGGTGATGGCGAGCATCCCGCCCCCGACCATCAGGATGTAGCCGGTGTCACCGCGGGCGATGCCGTTGTCGATGATGTCGGCGTTGAGCGCGGGCAGGAAGAGCGAGGCGATCGACTGCGCGAGCTGGAAGACGATGACGCCGACGATCAGGCCGACGTAAGGCCGCAGATAGCGGCCGAGCAGAGAAGCGAGCATGGCCTGCTCATTCTTCACCCGTCAGCGCTGGATGCTCGCACCGAGCGTGCCGCCCTCAGCGAACAGGTGCCGTGCGACCAGCGCTGGCTAGTGGTCCAACCACTTGTCGACGAGGTGGTCGGCCGTCACGCGCCGGATGGTGCCCGAGCGCGAGCGCAGCAC
This sequence comes from Microcella sp., assembly GCA_020216895.1. Lineage (GTDB taxonomy): Bacteria > Actinomycetota > Actinomycetes > Actinomycetales > Microbacteriaceae > Microcella. The sequence continues at coordinate 2,094 of JAIWOM010000173.1, read as the reverse complement.
GATCGACTCGGTCGTGATGATGCGGCCCTCGCGCCGCACGCCGCGCACGAGCTCGCCGTCGGTGACGCCCGTGGCGACGAAGAAGGTGTTGTCGCTGCTGACCAGCTCGTTCGCCTCGTAGACGTGGTCGAACTTCAGGCCCGCGGCCGCACCGCGCTCGCGCTCGGCATCGCTGCCCGGGGCGAGCCGGCCCTGGATGAACCCGCCGAGCGCCTTCACCGCGCACGCGGTGGCGACGCCCTCGGGGCTGCCGCCAATGCCGACGGCCAGGTCGATGCGACTGTCGTGGCGGGCGGCGTTGATGCCCGCAGCGACGTCGCCGTCGAGAATGAGACGCGTGCCGGCGCCGGTGGCCCGGATATCGGCGATGAGCTGCTCGTGCCGCGGGCGGTCGAGCACGGCCACGCGCAGGTCTTCGACCGGCTTGCCCTTCGCCGCCGCAAGGGCGCGAATGTTCTCGGCGATCGGCTGGCGGATGTCGAGCACCCCGATGCCCTCGTGCCCGGCCACCATCTTCTCCATGTAGAACACGCTCGAGGCGTCGAGCATGGTGCCGCGGTCGGCGACGGCGATCATCGAGATCGCGTGGCTGCGCCCGGCCGCGGTGAGCGACGTGCCGTCGATCGGGTCGACAGCGATGTCGCACATCGGCCCGTTGCCGGTTCCGACCTGCTCGCCGTTGAACAGCATGGGCGCGTTGTCCTTCTCGCCCTCGCCGATGACGACGACCCCGGTGAAGTTCACCGTTCCGAGGAACTTGCGCATCGCATCCACGGCCGCCCCGTCGGCGGCGAGCTTGTCGCCCTTGCCGATGAACGGCGCCGAGCGGATGGCGGCGGCCTCGGTCGCCCGCACCAGCTCCATGGCGAGGTTGCGGTCGGGGTGCAGGAACAGGGTTCCGGTCTCGGTGGTCACCACGGCACCAGCCTAGCGACCGACCGCCGCTGGCTAGACTCGAACCGCATCCACCACACCGCGTCCACCACGCCCCCGCACTGAGGAGAGTCATGCCCGTCGCCACCCCCGAGCAGTACGCCGAGATGCTCGACAAGGCCAAGAAGGGCGGGTTCGCCTACCCCGCCATCAACGTGTCGTCGTCGTCGACGATCAACGCCGTGCTGCAGGGTCTGACCGAGGCCGGCTCCGACGGCATCCTGCAGGTCACGACCGGTGGCGCCGACTACTTCGCCGGCCAGAGCGTGAAGGCCCGCGCCTCGGGCGCCCTCGCCTTCGCCGCCTTCGCGACCGAGGTCGCCAAGAACTACCCCATTACGGTCGCGCTGCACACCGACCACTGCCCGAAGGACGCGCTCGACGGTTTCGTCATGCCGCTCATCGCCGCGAGCGAGGCCGAGGTCAAGGCCGGCCGCAACCCCATCTTCCAGTCGCACATGTGGGACGGCTCGGCCGTGCCGCTCGCCGAGAACATCGAGATCGCCCGCGAGCTGCTGCCCCGCATGAAGAACATCAACGCCATCCTCGAGGTCGAGATCGGCGTCGTCGGCGGCGAGGAGGACGGCGTGCAGCACGAGGGCTCGAACGAGGCCCTCTACACGACCCTCGGCGATGTCGAGCAGGCCGTCGAGGCCCTCGGCCTCGGCGAGAACGGCCGCTACATGGCCGCCCTCACCTTCGGCAACGTGCACGGCGTCTACAAGCCGGGCAACGTGAAGCTGCGCCCCGAGCTGCTCGCCGAGATCCAGGCCGGCATCCAGGCGAAGTACGGCACGGATGCCCTCCCGCTCGACCTCGTCTTCCACGGCGGCTCGGGCTCGACCGACGACGAGATCGCGACCGCGGTGAAGAACGGCGTCATCAAGATGAACATCGACACCGACACGCAGTACGCCTTCAGCCGCTCGGTCGCCGATACGGTGCTGAAGAACTACGACGGGTTCCTTAAGGTCGACGGCGAGGTCGGCAACAAGAAGATCTACGACCCGCGCGCCTGGGGCAAGCTCGCCGAGTCGGCGATGGCGAAGCGCGTCGTCGAGGCGACCCAGCAGCTCGGCTCGGCCGGCCACTCGGGCCGCTAGCCGCACGGCATCGACGGGCGTCGCTCCTGCGGGGGCGGCGCCCGTTGCCGTCTGCCCG
>JAIWOM010000172.1 GCA_020216895.1 Microcella sp. | reverse complement strand
GAAGGCTCAGCGACCCGCGCCGCGCGCGGGGCCCGGTCGGGCGACGCTGCGCGCGCCGCCCGACCGGGGCTGCTCACTCCTTGGTGAGCTCGTGGGTTCCGCCGCTCAGCGCGTACTCCTCCTCGGGGGAGAGCACGAGCTGCTTGCGGTAGTGCAGACCGAAGCCGAGCAGGATCAGCACGTACACGATGATGATCGCGACGATCGCCGCCTGGAAGGCCGGGTTGATGAGCAGACCGATGAAGACGAGCGCCGAGATCGCCGCGGCGCTGTACGCACCGAAGAGACCCCACGGGCTCTTGTAGGGCCGCTCGACGTCCGGCAGCTTCCGACGGAGGATCAGGAACGAGACCATCTGCAGGAAGTACGCCACGACGGCACCCCAGACGGCGATGTTGAGGATGATCGCTCCGGCGACGGCACCCACACCCTCCGGGTCGAGGCGGGCGAGCAGGTCGAGCGCGACGATCGCGACGAAGCCGACGACGGCTCCGACGGTGAGCGCCACCCACGGGGTCTGGTTCTTGCCGGTGAGGGACAGGAACTTCGGGTAGTAGCCCGCGCGCGAGAGCGAGTACATGTTGCGGCCGTAGGCGAACATGATGCCCTGCAGCGAGGCGAGCAGCCCGATGAGCGCGAAGATCGCGAGCACCGCTGCGAGCTCGTCGCCGACGATCGCGCGGAAGCCGTCGAGCAGCGGCTCGAGCGAGACGCCCGTCGCTTCGGCTCCGAGCACGCCCGTGTTGAGGAACAGCACGAGCAGTCCGGTGATGATGAGCGTGCCGCGCGCCAGCACGCCGGCCCGCGGGATGTCGCGCTGCGGGTTGTGCGACTCCTCCGCCGCCAGCGGAAGCTCCTCGATGCCGAGGAAGAACCACATGGCGAACGGCAGCGCGAACAGGATCGCGAGCCAGCCCTCGGGCAGGAACGTCGTCGCCCCGGCGACCTCGGGGTTGGGTGCGATGTCCCACAGCTTGTCCCACGAGAACAGGCCGGAGGCGAGCGCCATCACCGAGAACACCAGGATGATGCCGATGGCGATGATCGCCACGACGATCGCGAAGCGGAACGAGATGTGCGCGCCGGCCGAGTTGAGGGCGACGAAGGCGACGTACAGGACGATCCACCAGATCCACATCATGTCGGCCTCGGCGAGCGAGAAGTTCAGGAGGCCGCTCGTGACGCCGTCGAGGTACTGGGCGGAGAAGAACACGATGACCGCCGTGGTGGCGACGTACTCGATCGTCTCCGCGGCTCCGGTGACGAGACCGCCCCACGGGCCCATCGCCGACCGCGCGAACGAGTAGGCGCCGCCGGTGTGGGGCATGGCGGCCGACATCTCGCTGATCGAGAACGTGAGGCCGTAGTACATGACGACGAGCACGGCGAAGGCGATGAGCATGCCGCCGAAGCCTGCGAAGTCGATGCCGAAGTTCCATCCCGAGAAGTCACCGGAGATGACCGCGGCGACCGCGAGGCCCCAGAGGCCCCAAACGCCCGCCGAGCGGCGCAACCCGCGCTTCTCGAAGTACGACTGGTCGACGCTGGTGTACGTGACACCGCCCGTCGCCGTAGTTTTTTCCGCCATTCATTCCTCCTGGGGGTGGTGGGCATGGATCGGCGAGGCGGCATCGGGCGCCACGCTGCGCCTTGGTGATCGAGCATGTCGCTAAAGGTCGGCTGTGTCCACCATTGCGCTCCATTTTTTTCGCGTTGCCCGCTGAACTCCACTGAGGCGCTGTGGTACTAATGGTCGACACCTGAGCCAAGGGAGGCCGTCCATGTCTGCTGCGCCGTCGACGATCCAGTCGGGCAACCTGACGATCGCCCAGCTGGAGAGCCTGATCGACGTCGGCGAGATCGATACGGTCATCGTCGCCTTCACCGACATGCAGGGCCGCCTCGTCGGCAAGCGGGTCTCGGCGCGGCTGTTCCGCGAGGAGGTCGGAGAGCACGGCGCCGAGTGCTGCAACTACCTGCTGGCCGTCGACGTCGAGAACAACACCGTGAGCGGCTACGCGATCTCGAGCTGGGAGAGCGGCTACGGCGACATGGTGATGCGGCCCGACCTCGGCACGCTGCGCCGTGTGCCCTGGATGGACGGCACCGCCCTCGTCCTCGCCGACCTGCTCTTCCTCGACGGCACCCCGGTGCCCCCCAGCCCCCGCGCGATCCTGCAGAAGCAGATCGATCGGCTCGCTGAGCTCGGGCTCGTTCCCTACGTCGGCACCGAGCTCGAGTTCATCGTGTTCGACAACTCGTACCGCGACGCGTGGTCGCGCGGCTACCGCGACCTCACCCCGGCCAGCGACTACAACATCGACTACGCCCTGCTCGCATCCACCCGCATGGAACCGCTGCTGCGCGACATCCGCAACGGCATGGACGGCGCTGGCATGTACTGCGAGGGTGTCAAGGGCGAGTGCAACCTCGGCCAGCAGGAGATCGCATTCCGCTACGCCCACGCGCTCGCGACCTGCGACAACCACTCCATCTACAAGAACGGCGCGAAGGAGATCGCCGACAAGCACGGCAAGGCGCTCACCTTCATGGCCAAGTTCAACGAGCGCGAGGGCAACAGCTGCCACATCCATCTCAGCGTGCGCGGCACCGACGGCGCGGCGGTCATGGCGGGCGACGGGCCGCACGGCTTCTCGAAACTGATGGAGCACTGGCTCGCCGGGCAGCTCGCCGTCATGCGCGAGTTCAGCCTGTTCTTCGCCCCGAACATCAACTCGTACAAGCGCTACGTGCCCGGGAGTTTCGCGCCGACCGCGATCGCCTGGGGCATCGACAACCGCACCTGCGCCCTGCGCGTCGTCGGGAAGGGCCACAGCCTGCGCATCGAGAACCGCGTGCCGGGCGGCGACGTCAACCAGTACCTCGCGACCGCCGCGATCATCGCCGCGGGCATCTACGGGATCGAGAACGAGCTCGAGCTGCCGCCCATCTTCGAAGGCAACGCCTACGCGGCCGACTTCCCGCGCGTGCCCGCCACGCTGCGCGACGCGGCCGACCTGTTCGCCGCCTCGCCCGTCGCCCGCGGGGCCTTCGGCGACGACGTCGTCGAGCACTACCTGAACATGGCGCGCATCGAGCAGTCTGCCTACGACGCCGCCATCACCGACTGGGAGCGGATCCGTGGCTTCGAGCGCCTCTGACGCCGTCACCGGAGCGGCCGCCCGCCGCCCGGTCATCGGCCTGACCACCTACCTCGAGCAGGCGAAGAGCGGGGTGTGGGATGTCCCCGCCGCGTTCCTGCCGCGGGTCTACTTCGACGCCGTCACGCGCGCCGGCGGCATCGCGGTGCTCATCCCGCCGCAGCCGGTCGACCCGGCCGCGGCCGACGCCATTCTCGACGGGCTCGACGGGCTCATCATCACCGGCGGCAAGGATGTCGACGCGCGCCGGTACGGGCAGGAGCCGCATCCGACCAACGACGAGCCGCGCCTCGACCGCGACGCGCTCGAGGACACCCTGCTGCAGCGGGCCCTCGCCCGCGATGTGCCCTTCCTCGGCATCTGCCGCGGCATGCAGGTGCTCAACACCACGCTCGGCGGCACGCTCATCCAGCACCTGCCCGACGTCATCGGGTCGACCCGCTACAACGCGGGCGGGGGAGTGTTCACGCCGAACCCGGCGATCACCGTGCCGGGCACCCGCGTCGGCGCGCTGCTCGGCGACCGGGTGACGGTGCAGAGCTACCACCACCAGGCGCTCGACGCGGTGGCCGACGGCCTCATCGTCAGCGCGGTCGGCGACGACGGCATCATCCAGGCGGTCGACGTCGAGGGCCTCACCTTCGGCGTCGCGGTGCAGTGGCACCCGGAGGAGACCGCCGCGGACGACCCGCGCCTGTTCACCGCCCTCGTTGACGCCGCCGTCGAGTACCGCGATCACCGGAAGGGCCGCGCATGAGCGAGACCACCCTCATCAATCCCGCCGACGAGACCGTCATCGGCACCGTGCGCCACACGACGCTCGAGGAGGTCGATGCCGCCGTCGAGCGCGCCGTCGTCGCGCAGCGCGGCTGGGCCGCCCTCGCGCCGGTCGAC
>JAIWOM010000171.1 GCA_020216895.1 Microcella sp. | reverse complement strand
GTAGACGGTGGGCTGACCGGGGGCGGTGAGCAGGAAACCGCACACCGGCCCGAGCCGCTCGGCCCACTCGTCGGGGCCGTGCTGGGCGGGAAGCGCGATGAGCCGCGCGCCGGCTGGAGCCTGCCCGGCGACCGCGTCGCCGACGACGGTCGCGTCGTCGAGAGCGATCTCCTCGTGGTCGGCAAGCCCGATCACGCGGGCGGTGCCGCCGCGGGCGGCGAGGTCGCGGGCACCCTCGGGAGTCGTGACGACGAGCGGCAGCCGGAGCGACAGCTCGCGGCCGGCGAGGTCGAGGTTGTCCTCGTGGTGGTGGTGCGAAGCGAGCACGGCGTCGATGCGCCCCAGGTCGGCGGCGGCGACGGCGGGCGGGGCGGTCTTCTCCAGTGCGTCGGCCTCGTCGCCGTAGCGGCGCGGCTCGTCGAAGGTCGGATCGAGCAGCAGGCGCAGGCCCGCCCACTCGAGCAGGGCGGTCGGCCCGCCGACGACGGTGACGGCGATGGATGCGGCTGACGTGGTCATGCCGCGACCCTAGCCGCCCACCCTGGGCAACCAGGTCGCGACGGCACCCGAGTGCCCGGCGACGACCACGGCGTAGATCGTGTAGCCCGACCAGGCCGAGCCGATCACCCCGATGGCGATCCGCGCGGCGAGCATGCCGCGCGACAGGGGAGCGCCGGTCGCCCGCTGCCGCGCCGCGAGCAGGTCGACGACCGCCCACGCGATACCGATCAGCAGCAGCACTCCGGCGATGGTGGGCACGATCTCCCCGGCGGCGACGTGAACGCGCGGCTCGCCCACCCGCTCCGTGAGAGCCTCGCCCGATTCGGCGGCGACCCAGGCGGCGAGCGCCCCGACCGCGAGCATGCCGACGAGACCCCACCGTACGAGCGCCGGCACGCGCGGCAGCGCGGAAACGAAGATGAACGCGAGCGCCGCGACCGGCAGCACGACGACCGCGAGGTGCACGATCAGCGGGTGCACCGGCAGGCCGCCGATCAGGTCGAAGGGTCCGCCGACGTCGCGCACGAGCGACGCGGCACCGACGGATGCGGCAACCAGGGTCATGGGCCGACTGTAGCCCCGCATCCGCCCGCCGCGGCAGACCTCAGCGCTGCTGCTTCTTCGCCGAGATGACGCCGGTGTCGAAACCCATGAGGTGCAGGCCGCCGTGGAAGCGGGCGTGCTCGACCTTGATGCAGCGGTCCATCACGACGGTGAGGCCCTTCGACTCGCCGTAGCGGGCGGCCTCCTCGTTCCAGATGCCGAGCTGCACCCACACGGTCGGCGCGCCGACGGCTAGCGCGTCGTCCATGACCGACGGGATGTCGCTTGCCTTGCGGAACACGTCCACGATGTCGGGCACCTCGGGCAGCGACGCCAGGTCGGGGTAGGCCGGCTGGCCGAGGATCTCGGTCGCGTTCGGGTTCACGAAGTACACGCGGTAGTCGCTCGACTGCTGCAGGTAGGTGCCGACGAAGTACGAGCTGCGGGCCGGGTTCGGTGAGGCACCGACGATCGCCACCGAGCGGGCGCGGCGCAGGATGCCCAGCCGCTCCTTCCCGGAGGGACCCACCCAGGTGCGCTGCGAGCGCAGCAGCTTGGCCAGTGGCGAGCTCGCCGGGATGTCGCAGGTGAGCCCGTTGGCGAGGGTGACCGTTGCCGTGTCGGCCTCCGAACCCGGGGTCGTGGTGCTCATGCCGAGGCTCCCTTCAGCGCCGCATCCAGGGCCTGATCGAGGTCGAAGATGATGTCGTCGGCGTCCTCGATGCCCACCGAGAGGCGCACGAGGCCCGGGTGCACGCCGCCGTCGACGAGCTGCTGCTCGGTGAGCTGCGCATGCGTGGTCGAGGCGGGGTGGATGATCAGCGTCTTCGCGTCGCCGATGTTGGCGAGGTGGCTGGCGAGGGTCACGTTCTCGATGAGCCCCTGGCCGACGGCGCGGCCGCCCTTCACGACGAAGCCGAACACCGAGCTCGGGCCGAGCGGCAGGTACTGCGCGGCGCGGGCGTGGTGCCGGTGCGAGGGCAGGCCGGCCCAGTTGACGGTCTCGATGCGCGGGTCGGCCTCGAGCCATTCCGCGACGCGGCGGGCGTTGTCGACGTGCGCCTGCATGCGGTACGGCAGGGTCTCGACGCCCTGCGCGAGCAGGAAGGCCGAGTGCGGGGCGAGCGCCGGGCCGATGTCGCGCAGCTGCTCGGCGCGCAGGCGGGTGAGGAAGGCGTACTCGCCGAAGTTGCCGTACCAGGTGAGTCCGCCGTAGTGCGCGACGGTCTCCTCGAACAGCGGGAAGTTGTGGTTCGACCAGTCGAATCGCCCCGACTCGACGACGACGCCCCCGAGGGTGGTGCCGTGCCCGCCGAGGAACTTCGTGGCCGAGTGCACGACGACGTCGGCGCCCCACTCGATCGGCCGGCAGAGGTACGGCGTCGCGATGGTCGAGTCGATGACGAGCGGCAGCTCGGCGGCGTGCGCCACCTCGGCCAGGCCCGCGATGTCGGCGATGTCGCCGCTCGGGTTCGCAATGGTCTCGGCGAAGACCAGCTTCGTGCGGCCCGGGATGATCGCCGCGGCGTAGTCGGCCGGGTCGTCGCTCGCGACGAAGGTCGTCTCGACGCCGAACCGGCGCAGGGTCACGTCGAGCTGCGTGATCGAGCCGCCGTAGAGGTTCGACGAGGCGACGATGTGGTCGCCCGCGCCGGCGAGCGAGGCGAAGGTGACGAACTGCGCACTCAGGCCGCTCGAGGTCGCGACGGCGCCGAGACCGCCCTCGAGGCTCGCGACGCGCTCCTCGAAGCTCGCCACGGTCGGGTTCGCGAGGCGGCTGTAGATGGTGCCGTACTTCTGCAGCGCGAAGCGCGCGGCGGCGTCCTGCGTCGAGTCGAACACGAACGCGCTCGACTGGTAGATCGGCAGGGCGCGGGCACCCGTCGCCGAGTCGGGCACATTGCCGGCATGCACGGCGCGCGTGCGGAAGCCATAGTCGCGGTCGGCCATGCGCCCAGGCTAATCGGCGCGGCCGCGGCGCGGGCGGGGCGGCGTTACGCGGCGTAACCTTCGGCTGGGCGCGATCCCGCCTTGTGGGTGATGTGTAGTAATAATACGATGACACCATGACGACGGATGCTCAGCCCGCGCCCCGACCCGCTCTCAGCCCGACCGCCCGCGCGGAGCGGGCGCTGGCGCCGGATGTCGCCCGCGGCCTGGTGCTGCTCGGCATCGCGGTCGCGAACGTCCCCTTCTTCCTCTACGGGCGTGAGCTCGGGGTGCTGCTCAAGCCGGTGACGGATGCTGCTGCCGACCCGTGGGTCAACGCCCTCGTCGCGACGCTCGCCGACAACCGCAGCTACCCGCTGTTCGCACTGCTCTTCGGCTACGGGCTGACCCAGCTGCTCACTCGTGAGCACGCACGCGGAACCGAGTGGCCCGCCGCGCGCGGCCTGCTGCTGCGGCGCAACGCCTGGCTCATCGCCTTCGGTGCGGCGCACGGCGTGCTGCTGTTCTTCGGTGACATCCTCGGCACCTACGGTCTGCTGGGTCTCGCGCTCGTCCTGCTCATCCGCGCCTCGGGACGCACGCTCGCCATCGTCGGAGGGCTCTCATTCGGGTTCTTGATCATGGTCGGCGCAGCGGACGGCCTCGGCGGGCTGCTCTCGATGCTCGGCGACGGAGTCGCTGTTCCGAGCGCCGCTCTCTTCAACTCGGTCGGCGCGGAGACCTTCCCGCTCGCGGTGCTCGCCCGCCTCGGCGAGTGGACGATCGCCCTCGTGTCGGTGCCGTTCGGGGGGCTCGGGCTGCTCGCGCCGATGATCCTCGGCATGTGGGCCGCGCGGTACCGGGTGCTCGAGCGCCCGTTCGAGCACCGACGCGCGCTGGCGCTCGTGGCCGGCATCGGCATCCCGGTTTCGGTGCTCGGGGCCCTGCCGATCGCGCTCGCCCTGCTCGGGGTCATCGAGCTGTCGTGGGCGGTCGAGCCGTTCGCGGCCATGCTCCACGCCGCGACCGGCGCGGTCGGCGGGGCGGCCTATGTCGCGCTCATCGCCCTGACCGTCGGCGGGCGCGGCAGCGGACGTGAGGGAAAGAGTGTA
>JAIWOM010000170.1 GCA_020216895.1 Microcella sp. | reverse complement strand
TCGCCACCCGCTCGGCGAGCGACGCCGCGAAGTCGAGCTCGCCCGCCATCGCGCGCGCGGTGACCGCGGCCACGGCAGCGCCCGAGCCGGCCTCCTCGGCGAGCAGCTCGATCGCCTCCTCCTCGATGAGGGTCGAGTCGACGTCGAGCACGACGAGCAGCGAGGCCATGGGGGTGGATGCTCCTGCCGGGCCGGGGCGGCGCACAGCCGCTCTACTCGATGCGGACGCCCTTGCCGGCGACCACGATGCCCGTCTCGGTGACCGTGAGGCCGCGGGCGCGGTCGGCGTCGTGGTCGACACCCACCTGGGCGCCGGGGGCCACGACGACCTCCTTGTCGAGAATAGCCCGCCGCACGACGGCTCCCGCCCCGATGGTGACGCGCTCGAACACCACGCTGTCGACGACCGACGCCGACTCGATCGTCACCCAGGGGCCGAGCACGCTGCGCTCGATGTGCGAACCGGAGATGACCGAGCCGAGCGAGACGATCGAGTCGATCATCATGCCGGTGGCGCCGGAGGCGTCGCGCACGAACTTCGCGGGCGGCGAGTTCAGCTGCTGCGAGTAGATGGGCCAGTCGGTGTTGTAGAGGTTGAACACCGGCAGCGCCGAGATGAGGTCCTGGTGGGCGTCGAAGAACGACTCGATCGTGCCCACGTCGCGCCAGTAGAAGCGGTCGCGCTCGGTGGCGCCGGGCACCTCGTTGCGGTTGAGGTCGTAGACGAAGGCGCGGCCTTCGCGCACGAACGCGGGCACGATGTCGCCGCCCATGTCGTGCGCGCTGTCGGGGTCGTCCCCGTCGCGGGTCACGGCGTCGACGAGCACGTCGGCGTCGAAGACGTAGTTGCCCATCGAGGCGAGCACCTCGTGCGGAGCATCCGGGAGCCCGACCGCGTCTTTCGGCTTCTCGTGGAAGGCCGCGATGCGCTGCGGGTTGGCCGGGTCGGTCTCGATGACGCCGAACTGGTCGGCGAGCGCGATCGGCTGGCGGATTCCCGCGACCGTCACGCCTGCGCCGTTGGCGATGTGCGCGTCGATCATCTGCCGGAAGTCCATCCGGTACACGTGGTCGGCGCCGACCACCACCACGATGTCGGGCTTCTCGTCACGGATGAGGTTGAGGCTCTGGTAGATCGCGTCGGCCGAGCCCGAGAACCAGCGCTTGCCGAGGCGCTGCTGGGCGGGAACCGAGGCGACGTAGGCGTTGAGCATGCCGCTCAGTCGCCAGGTCTGCGACACGTGCCGGTCGAGCGAATGGCTCTTGTACTGGGTCAGCACGACCAGCTGCCGCAGGCCCGAATTGATGAGGTTCGAGAGGGCGAAGTCGATCAGCCGGTAGCCGCCCGCGAAGGGCACGGCCGGTTTCGCACGGTCGACCGTCAAGGGCATGAGCCGCTTGCCCTCACCGCCCGCGAGCACGATTCCGAAGATCTTGGGAGTCGACATGGCCCCACCCTAGGCGAGCGGCACGCGGTGCCATAGAGGCACGCCTGTACTAGCGTCGTGGCCATGCGCGTCGACGTGATCACCCGTGAGTATCCGCCCGAGATCTACGGGGGAGCGGGGGTGCACGTCGCTGAACTGGTGCGGGCGCTGCGCTCGGGCATCGACGTGCGGGTGCGGTGCTTCGGCGCGCCGCGCAACGAGGCCGGCACGCACGCCTACCTCGTGCCGGGCACGCTCAGCTCGGCGAATCCCGCCCTGGCGACGATGGGCGTCGACCTGGCGATCGCCGACGACGTCGACGGCGCCGACGTCGTGCACTCGCACACCTGGTACGCGAACGCGGCCGGCCACCTGGCGCAACTGCTGCACGGGATCCCGCACGTCGTGACCGCGCACAGCCTGGAGCCGCTGCGGCCGTGGAAGGCCGAGCAGCTCGGGGGCGGCTACCGCGTCTCGCGCTGGATCGAGAAGAACGCCTTCGAGGCCGCGGATGCCGTGATCGCGGTGAGCGAGGGCATGCGCCGCGACATCCTGCGCTGCTACCCCGAGATCGACGAGTCGCGCGTGACCGTGATCCACAACGGCATCGACCTGGAGCGCTGGCAGCGCACCATCGACCACGAGGCCGTGCGCTCGCTCGGCATCGACCCCGACCGGCCGACCGTCGTCTTCGTCGGCCGCATCACCCGCCAGAAGGGACTGCCGTACCTCCTGCAGGCCGCCCGGCGCCTGCCCGCCGACGTGCAGCTCGTGCTCTGCGCCGGTGCCCCCGACACCCCGGAGATCCTCCGTGAGGTGCAGCACGGCGTCGCGGCGCTGCAGGCCGAGCGCAGCGGCGTCGTCTGGATCGAGCGCATGCTCACCCCGATCGAGCTGAGCGCCGTGCTGTCGGCGGCGACCACCTTCGTCTGCCCCAGCGTCTACGAGCCGCTCGGCATCGTGAACCTCGAGGCGATGGCCTGCGGCGTCGCGGTGGTCGGCACGAACACGGGCGGCATCCCGGAGGTCGTCGACGACGGCATCACCGGTCGCCTCGTGCCGATCGACCAGGTGCACGACGGCTCGGGAACCCCGCTCGACCCCGAGCGGTTCATCGCGGACCTCGCGGCGACGCTCACCGAGGTCGTCAGCGATCGGGATGCGGCGCTCGCGATGGGCGCCGCCGGCCGGGCCCGCGCCGAGGCCATGTTCTCGTGGCCGAGCATCGCCGCGCGCACGACCGAGCTGTACCGCACCCTGCTCTAGGCTGGAGCAATCATGGCCAGTGTTCTCGCGTTCGACGACGTCTCCCTGACCCGTGATGGCACGACCATCCTCGATCACGTCACCTGGCAGGTGACCTCCGACCAGCGCTGGGCGGTGCTCGGCCCGAACGGCGCCGGCAAGACCACCATGCTGCAGGTCGCGGCCTCGTTCCTGCACCCGACCTCGGGCCGGGCCGTCGTGCTCGACGAGGTGCTCGGCGCCACGGACGTGTTCGAGCTGCGGCCCCGCATCGGCTTCGCCTCCACGGCGCTGGCGAGGCGCATCCCGGGCAATGAGCGCGTGCTCGACGTCGTCATGACCGCCTCGTACTCGGTGACCGGCCGCTGGAACGAGCAGTACGAGGAGGTCGATGTGCGGCGCGCCGAGCGCGTGCTGCGCGAGTGGCACCTCGACGGATTCGGCGACCGCCTGTTCGGCACGCTCAGCGACGGCGAGCAGAAGCGCGTGCAGATCGCGCGGGCAATCATGACCGACCCCGAGCTGCTGCTGCTCGACGAACCCGCGGCGAGCCTCGACCTCGGCGCGCGCGAGGAGCTCCTGCAGCTGCTCGGCGCCTATGCGAGCGAGCCCTCCTCGCCGGCCATGGTCATGGTGACCCATCACGTGGAGGAGATCCCTCCGGGCTTCACGCACGCGCTGCTGATCCGGAAGGGCGCCATCGCCGCCGCTGGTCCGCTCGACGACGTCATGACGAGCGAGAACCTCACGGCCGCCTTCGGTCTGGCGCTGCAGGTCACGCGCGACGGCGACCGCTTCACCGCCCGCGCCGCCTGACGTGCTCGGCCGCGCCCGGCTCTGCTAGGCTTGGCGGTCGGGTCTCGAACCCTTTCGCGCGCTCTGAACGGGCTGCGCCCATCGCACACGTCCCAAGGAATCCGCTCATGAAGACTGACATCCACCCCGAGTACGCGCCCGTCGTGTTCCGCGACCTGGCCTCGGGCGAGACCTTCCTCACCCGCTCGACGGTCTCGAGCGACAAGACCATCGAGCTCGACGGTGTCACCTACCCGGTGATCGACGTCGAGATCTCCTCGGCCTCGCACCCGTTCTACACGGGCAAGCAGCGCATCATGGACTCGGCCGGTCGCGTCGAGAAGTTCAACCAGCGCTTCAAGGGCTTCGGCAACTAGCCGACCCCGACCTCACGGAGGGCCCCGCCGGATCGGCGGGGCCCTCCGTCGTTCCGGGTATAGGGTGCGGTCATGACCAGCACGGATGTTTCCTCAGCTCGCACCTACCCGGGCGTCGTGCTGGCCGCGGTCATGCTCGCGGTCGCGTCCGCCGTTGCCGCCGTGCCGGCGCCCGCGCTCGCGCTGGTCCTCGCCGCGGCAGGCGTCTGGCTCGCCTTGAGAAGTCGCGCCGAGCTCCGCTCGCGGCCGGAGCTAAGCGGGT
>JAIWOM010000169.1 GCA_020216895.1 Microcella sp. | reverse complement strand
CCGAGCGGGCCGCTGCGGTGGTCGCCCGCCGCGCCGGCGACTGGGCGCAGGTCTACCCCGAGTGGGGTCTCGCTCGCAACGCCGCCCTCATCATCGGGCCGCGCACGCTGAGCCAGAGCGCCGATCTGGGGCGCCGGGTGTTCCTGCACTCCTACGAGGCCGCGCACGACTCCGAGGGCATCGCGCTCGAGACGATCCTGACCGCGCCGCTCGTCGTCGCCCACTGGATCAACGCCCAGTACTACTTCTCGGCCGTCGACCCGGAGGTGTTCGGCGCCGGCACCAAGACGGTGCACAACCTGGTCGGCGGGGCCGGCGTCGTGAGCGGCCCGACCGGCGACCTGCGCCTCGGCCTGCCCTGGCAGTCGATCGGCACCCGCGCGGGCCTGCACCACGAGCCGGTGCGCCTGCTCGTGGTGGTCGACGCCCCCCGGGAGCGCATCGACCGCATCATCGCCAGCGCCGAGATCGTGGCCGACCTCGTGCACGGCGACTGGGTCACGATGGTGCGACCCGGCGACGCGCCGCAGACCTGGGAGCGCCGCACCCGCGAGGGCTGGCAGCCGTACGCCCTGCCCGCCACCGACGCCAGCACCGACACCACCACCGACATCACCCGCATCACCGAGGAGGACGCAGCATGAGCCGCGAGTCGCTGACCCGTATGACCAAGATCGAGGTCGTCGCCCGCACGGCCGACGCCGACGCGGTGCGCCGGCAGGTGGTCGCCGCCGGGGCCACCGGCTACACGAGCCTGCCCGCCGTGACCGGCCTCGGCCACCACGGCGCGCACGAGGGTCGCCAGCTCTTCAACGACCGCGACGCGCTGACGCTCATCATCACCGTCGTGCCCGACGACCGCGCCGACGACCTCATCGAGGGCCTGCGCGCCCTGCTCGAGGGCACGGCGGGCGTGATGTTCGTCTCCGACACCTACGTGAGCCGCCCGCACTACTTCCGCTGACGGATGCCGTGGGTCGCGGTTGCGACCCGCGGAAAGCGCGGGGGAGTAGGGTGGGGCCCGGCTCGCGCCGGCGAGTGCTTCTCGAACCGGTGGTGCGGATCAGAACAGTCGATTCCGGCGCGGGCCGCCTCTGCCCCGGATGCGGGGCCACCGCTCGGGCGGCCCCCACCCGAACGGCCTAGAGGCCGGGCGCGGTCATCTTCAGCACGTCGAGCGCGCTGTCGAGCTGCTCGAGCGTGACCTCGCCGCGCTCGACGAAGCCGAGGTCGATGACGGCCTCGCGAATCGTCAGGCCCTTCGCGACCGAGTGCTTCGCAATTGTCGCCGCCGCCTCGTAGCCGATGACCCGGTTGAGCGGGGTGACGATCGAGGGCGAGCTCTCGGCGAGGGCGCGGGCGCGGTCGAGGTTGGCCTCGAGGCCGACGACGGTCTTGTCGGCGAGCACGCGGGTCGAGTTCGCGAGCAGGCGGATCGACTCGAGCAGCGCGGTGCCCATGACGGGGATCGCCACGTTGAGCTCGAACGAGCCGGAGGCACCGGCCCAGGCGACGGTCGCGTCGTTGCCGATGACGCGCGCGCACACCATGAGCACGGCCTCGGGAACGACCGGGTTGACCTTGCCGGGCATGATCGACGAGCCCGGCTGCAGGTCGGGGATGTGCAGCTCGGCGAGGCCCGTGTTGGGGCCCGAGCCCATCCAGCGGATGTCGTTGCAGATCTTGGTCAGCGAGACGGCGAGCACGCGCAGCGCGCCCGAGGCCTCGACGAGGCCGTCGCGCGCCCCCTGTGCCTCGAAGTGGTCGAGCGCCTCGGTGATCGGCAGGCCGGTGGTCGCGGCGAGCTCGGCGATCACCTTCTGCGAGAATCCGAGCGGGGTGTTGATGCCGGTGCCGGTGGCGGTGCCGCCGAGCGGCACCTCGGCGACGCGCTCGATCGTCGACTGCACGCGGGCGATGCCCAGGCGGATCTGCCGCGCGTAGCCGGCGAACTCCTGGCCGAGGGTCACCGGGGTGGCGTCCATGAGGTGGGTGCGGCCGGCCTTGACGGCGGTCTTCCACAGCGCGGCCTTCTCCTCCAGGGCGCCGGCGAGGTGCTCGAGCGCGGGAATCAGGTCGTGCAGCAGTGCGGCGGTTACGGCGAGGTGCACCGAGGTCGGGAAGACGTCGTTCGACGACTGGGAGGCGTTGACGTGGTCGTTCGGGTGCACGGCGAGAGCATCCGTCGACGCGAGGGTGGCGAGCACCTCGTTCATGTTCATGTTCGAGGAGGTGCCCGAACCGGTCTGGTAGGTGTCGACCGGGAACTGGTCGTGGTGCGCGCCGCCGATGATCTGGTCGGCGGCGGCGACGATGGCCTGCGAGCGCTCGGCGTCGAGGATGCCCAGCTCGGCGTTCACGATCGCGGCGGCGCGCTTGATCTGCGCGAGGGCGACGATCTGGCCGCCCTCGAGCCCCGACCCGGAGATGGGGAAGTTCTCGACGGCGCGCTGCGTCTGCGCGCGGTAGAGGGCGCTGCGCGGAACGCGCACCTCGCCCATCGTGTCGTGCTCGATGCGGTACTCGGTCTCGGTGCTCACGGCGGTGTCCTTTGTCACGGATCGGTTGAGGGGAGGTCGCGGTGGCAGGCGGTCGGCTTCGGCGGGGCGGATGCCCGGCTAGAGCTGACCGACGACGACATCGGGCACGACCCGGCCTTCGCGCAGCCGGTAGTTCGCACCCACGATGGCCAGCGTACCGGCAGCGACCTCGTCGCTGATGAGCTCACTGGCCTCGAGCAGGGCGGCGACCGTGTCGCGCAGGTGCTCGCGGCCGACCTCCTGCGCGTCGATCGCGCCCGGGTCGGCGACGGTGGCGTCCGACTCCGAGCCCGGTGCGGCAGCCGCTGCGGCACGGCGCACGCGCTCGACGGCGGGCATGATCTGGTCGACGAGGCCGCGGATGTGCGCGGGCAGGGGCGGAGCATCCGAACTCACCGAGGTGATGGCGGCGGCCACGGCCCCGCATTCGTCGTGCCCGAGAACGAGGATCAGCGGCACCTTCAGCACGGCGACCGCGTACTCGAGCGAGCCGATGACGCTGTCGCTGATGACCTGGCCGGCGTTGCGCACGACGAAGAGGTCGCCCAGGCCCTTGTCGAAGATGATCTCGGCCGCGAGGCGCGAGTCGCTGCAGCCGAAGAGGGCGGCGTGCGGGGCCTGGAAGCTGGCAAGCTCGGCGCGCCGGTCGACATCCTGACGCGGATGCTGGGGCTCACCCGCGACGAACCGCGCGTTGCCCCGCTCCATCTCGCGCCAGACCTGGGCGGGCGTGCGACGGTCGGTCGGCATGAGGCTCCTGGGTGGACGCGGGGCGGGGTGCCTCTCGAGCGTAGTCCCGCGGGGCTCAGTCGGCGGGAAGCTCAGCGGCGACCGCGGTGGCCAGCAGCTCAAGGTCGTCGTTGCTCGCCGTGCCGTAGAGCACGACGGTGCTGTCGGCGGTGCGGGTCACGAGCGCGACCTCGCGCAGGCCGATGCCGTCGACGCCGCGGCGGTCGTAGTACTGCCAGTCGCGCCCGGCGATCGTGACGGTCTCGCCCTCGCCGGGGTCGCGGAGGGCATCCCGTAGCCAGGTGCTCTCGTCGGTGAAGCCCTGCAGAACGGCCAGGAAAGTGTCGTCGGCGGTGATGAAGCCGATGGCCCACTCGTCGACGCCGGCGCTGCCGCCGAGTTCGGCGCGGTTGGCCTGCCAGGTGGGCGGCACGATGGGCGCGACGACGTCCGTGCCGAGGCTCGCCTCGGCTTCGGCGGCGGCCGCGAGGTGGTCGATCTCGAGCGGCACCGGGTCGGGGCGCACGACGACGAGCACGAGGAAGAGCACGATGCCGAGCGAGGCGACGAGCGAGCCGATGAGGTTGCGCGTGGTCTGGTTGGCGCGCCGCTTGCGCCGCGCCTCGGCGACGCGCTCGGCCTTCTGCTCGGGGGTCTCGGTTCCCGGCTCGAACGAGCCGCTGGTGGGGTCGGTCATCCGGGTCAGCCCTCCGCGGCGGCGCGCGCCGCGTCGAGGCGCTCCTTGGCGCCGATCAGCCACTCCTCGCAGCGGCGGGCGAGGGCCTCGCCGCGCTCCCACAGCGCGATCGACTGCTCGAGCGTGGCGCCGCCCTGCTCGAGCTCGGTGACG
>JAIWOM010000168.1 GCA_020216895.1 Microcella sp. | reverse complement strand
CGCCTCGGCCGCCGCGCGGCCGACCTCGTCGACCGTGTCGATCATCGCCTGCCGCATGGCGATCGCCGCCTCGCGGCCGTAGCGCTTCTCGAGCGAGGCCGCGGAGGCCGGGAACAGCGCGCTCGCCCAGCCGCCGTTGCGGCCGGACGCGCCGAAGCCGGCGATGCGCTTCTCGATCAGCGCGATCCGCAGCCCCGGGTCGCGGCGCTGCAGCTCATAGGCGGTCCACAGCCCGGTGAGCCCGGCCCCGACGATGGCGACGTCGGTGTCGACGTCGCCATCGAGGGCCGGGCGCGGGGTCAGCTCATCGTCGACCGTCGCGTGCCAGAAGCTCAGTCCGCGGTAGTCGTGCTCGGCGCTCAGTGCGTTCTCCCGGGGAGGTCGTGCCGGCTAGAGCCGGTTTGAGGCCTCGGTGAGGACCGCGCGCAGGATGCGCTCGATCTCGTCGAACTCGGCCGGGCCGATGGTGAGCGGCGGCGCGAGCTGGATGACGGGGTCTCCGCGGTCGTCCGCACGGCAGTAGAGACCGGCGTCGAACAACGCCTTCGACAGGAAGCCGCGCAGCAGGCGCTCCGACTCGTCCGCGTTGAACGTCTCCTTGGTCTCCTTGTTCTTCACCAGCTCGATGCCGAAGAAGTAGCCCTCGCCGCGCACGTCGCCGACGATCGGGATGTCGAGGAGCCGCTCGAGCGCCGCGCGGAACTTCGGCGAGTTCTCCCGCACGTGCGCGAGGATGCCCTCCTCCTCCATGATCGCGATGTTCTCGAGCGCGACGGCCGCCGACACCGGGTGACCGGCGAAGGTGTAGCCGTGGTAGAACGCGGTCTGGCCGTGCTTGAAGGGCTCGTAGATGCGGTCGCTGACGATCATCGCGCCGAGCGGCGAGTAGCCGCTGGTGAGGCCCTTCGCCGAGGTGATGATGTCGGGCACATAGCCGAGGGCCGTGCAGGCGAACATCTCGCCGATGCGGCCGTAGGCGCAGATGACCTCGTCGCTGACGAGCAGCACGTCGTACTGGTCGCAGATCTCGCGCACGCGCTGGAAGTAGCCGGGGGGCGGCGGGAAGCAGCCGCCCGAGTTCTGCACGGGCTCGAGGAAGACCGCGGCGACCGTGTCGGGGCCCTCGAAGAGGATCGCCTCCTCGATGCGGTTCGCGGCCCACTGGCCGAACTCCTCGAGCGAGCCGTGGAAGCCCATCTCCTCGGCGCGGTAGTAGTTGGTGTTCGGCACGCGGAACCCACCGGGCGTGAGCGGCTCGAACATCTCCTTCATGCCGGGGATGCCCGTGATCGCCAGGGCGCCCTGCGGGGTGCCGTGGTACGCGATCGCCCGCGAGATGACTTTGTGCTTCATGGGCTTGCCGGTGAGCTTGAAGTACTGCTTGGCGAGCTTCCAGGCCGACTCGACGGCCTCGCCGCCGCCGGTGGTGAAGAACACGCGGTTGAGGTCGCCGGGGGCGTAGTCGGCCAGCTTGTCGGCCAGCTCGATCGCGGTCGGGTGGGCGTACGACCAGAGCGGGAAGAACGCGAGCTCCTCCGCCTGCTTGCGCGCCGCCTCCGCCAGCCGCTCACGGCCGTGGCCGACCTGCACGACGAACAGGCCCGAGAGGCCGTCGATGTACTTCTTGCCCTGCGAGTCGTAGATGTGGTGGCCGTCGCCGCGCACGATGATGGGCACGCCGTTGCCGGCCTCCATGCCGCTCTGGCGCGCGAAGTGCATCCAGAGGTGGTCCTTCGCCTTCTGCTGCAGATCGGCCTCGGTGGCGGCGTCGATCGCCGCGCCGACGGGCGCGATCGGGGCGTCGATGGTCATGGTGTGCTCTTTTCTCTGGTGGTGCGGCGCTCCGTGCGTCGTGTGCTCGGCGGGCGTCGCAGTGGTCGTCGCAGCGGTCGCTGCCTTCTTGCGGAAGATGCTCATCGGGTTCCCCAGTTGTAGTGCTGCTTGTGCAGGCGGAGGTAGACGAAGGTCTCGGTGGACTGCACGCCGTCGATCCCGCGGATCTTCGTGTTGAGCAGTTCGATGAGGTCGTCGTCGTCCTCGCAGACGACCTCGGCGAGGATGTCGAAGGTGCCGGCGGTGAGGACGACGTAGTCGACGGCGCGGAGGCGGCTGAGCTCATCGGCCACGTGCCGGGTGTCGCCGCTCACACGGATCCCGATCATCGCCTGCCGGTAGAACCCCAGCTGCATCGGGTCGGTCACGGCGACGACCTGCATGACGCCGGCCTCGGTCAGCTTCTGCACTCGCTGGCGCACGGCGGCCTCGCTGAGGCCCACGGCCTTGCCGATCTCGGCGTACGAGCGGCGGCCGTCGGTCTGCAGCTGCTCGACGATGGCCTTCGACACCTCGTCGAGGTGGAGAGGCTTGCTGCGCGGTGCCATGGGCCGATTCTGACAGTGATGCGCCAGGAATACAAGCGAATCCGAATGCAGATGCGCCATTCCGCTACTGAATCCGTCGCAGAGGGCTGGATGCTCGCCGCGAGCCGCGATACAGTGGCGCCATGAGCGACCGCATCCTGCGCAACGTCATCGGCGGCGAGTCCGTCGAGAGCGCCACCGACACGTACCTCGACCTGATCGACCCCGCGACCGAGGAGGTCTACGGGCAGGCGCCGGTGAGCACGGCGGCCGAGATCGACGCGGCCTACGCCGCCGCGTCGTCGGCGTTCCGGCACTGGGGCCGCACCACGCCGGCCGAGCGCCAGCTCGCGCTCTTCCGCCTCGCCGACGCGATGGCCGAGCGCGCCGACGAGTTCGCCGATCTCGAGTCGCAGGACACCGGCAAGCCGCGCGCCACCCTCGTCGCCGACGAGATCGACCAGTCGGTCGACCAGCTCCGCTTCTTCGCCGGGGCCGCGCGCGATCTCAACGGCCGCTCCGCGGGCGAGTACCTCGCCGGCCACACCTCGTACGTGCGCCGCGAGCCCATCGGCGTCATCGGCCAGGTCACGCCCTGGAACTATCCGCTCAACATGGCGGTGTGGAAGATCGCGCCGGCCATCGCCGCGGGCAACACCGTGGTGCTCAAGCCCTCCGACACGACGCCCCTCGCGACCGTCCGGCTGGCCGAGCTCGCCGCCGAGATCCTGCCCGCGGGGGTGCTCAACGTCGTGATGGGCGACCGTACGACGGGTGCGGCCCTGCTGCAGCATCCGACCCCCCAGATGGTAGCGATCACCGGCTCGGTGCGTGCCGGCATGGAGGTCGCGAAGGCCGCCTCCAGCGACCTCAAGCGGGTGCACCTCGAGCTCGGCGGCAAGGCGCCGGCGATCGTCTTCCCCGATGCCGACCCGCAGGCGGTCGCCGAGGGGCTCGTGCTCGCCGCCTACTTCAACGCCGGGCAGGACTGCACGGCCGCGACCCGCGTCATCGTGCACGAGTCGGTGCACGACGAGGTCGTCGCGGCGCTCGTCGCCCGCGCCGCGACCCACGCCGTCACGGGCGGGCCGCGCGAGGAGGGCGTCTTCTACGGCCCGCTCAACAACGCCGCCCAGCTCGAGCGCGTCTCGGGCATCGTCGACCGGCTGCCCGCGCACGCCGAGATCGTCGCCGGCGGTGCGCGTCAGGGCGACCGCGGCTACTTCTTCCCGGCCACGATCGTCACCGGCATGCGCCAGGAGGACGAGGCGGTGCAGGAGGAGATCTTCGGGCCGGTGCTGACCGTGCAGACCTTCCGCACCGAGGAGGAGGCGCTCGCCCTCGCCAACGGCGTGCGGTACGCGCTCGCCTCCTCCGTCTGGACGAGCGACCACGGCCGGGCGATGCGGCTCTCGCGCGACCTCGACTTCGGCTGCGTCTGGATCAACACGCACATCCCGTTCGTCTCCGACATGCCGCACGGCGGGTTCAAGCACTCCGGCTACGGCAAGGACCTCTCGCACTACGGCTTCGAGGACTACACGCGCCTCAAGCATGTGATGAGCTTCATCGGCGAGTAGGCGGTACCGGCTCGACGGCGGAGGGGGACCGTGACGGAGCAGCACGACGACGAGGCGACGGTCATCCGGCCGCGCCGCTCCGACGCGCCGTCGCGCCCCGGGGCGGCGTTCAACGGCGACCCCGAGGATGCCGAGGCCACCGTCATCCGCCTGATCGAGCCGCGCCCGCCCGCGCCCCG
>JAIWOM010000167.1 GCA_020216895.1 Microcella sp. | reverse complement strand
GGGCGGGGGAGCGGCGCACGGGGCCTACTCGGCGAGCAGCGCGGCCAGCGGCGGGCCGACCAGCTCGTTCTCGATGAGGAATGCGTCGTGCCCGAACGGGGAGGCGATGAGGTGCGCCTCGGCGCCGTGGATCGTGCGCGGCAGGTGGGCCGCGATCTGCCGCGACTGCTCGACCGGGAAGAGCCGGTCGCTGTCGACGCCGATCACGAGCGCCGTCGCCGTCACGCGGGCGAGGGCCTCGGCGACCGAGCCGCGCCCGCGGCCGACATCGTGCGAGTTCATGGCCTCGACCAGGGCGATGTAGCTGCCGGCGTCGAAACGGCGGGTGAACTTGTTGCCGTGGAAGTCGAGGTAGCTCTCGACGGCGAACCGGCCGCCCTTGCCGAGCGGGTCGAGCACGCCCTGCCACGAGCGCTCGAACCGCTCGTTGAGCTCGGTCGGCGAGCGGTAGTTGAGCAGCGCCATCCGCCGCGCGAGCGCGAGGCCCCGGTACGGGCCCTCCGGCTCGTCGTAGTAGTCGCCGTCGCGGAACAGCGGGTCCATGCGGATCGCCTCGAGTTGCACCGAGTTCAGCGCGATCTGGTCGGCGCTCGAGACGGCCGTCGACGCGAGCACGGCGAGCCGCTCGACCCGCTGCGGATGCTCGATCGCCCATTCGAGCGCGTGCATGCCGCCCATCGACCCGCCGATGACGGCCGCGAACCGCTCGATGCCGAGGGCATCGGCGAGCGCCACCTGGGCGGCGACCTGATCGCGGATCGTCAGGTACGGGAAGCGCGAGCCCCACTCCGCGCCGTCGGGCGAGAACGACGCCGGGCCGGTCGAGCCCTGGCAGCCGCCGAGCATGTTCGGTGCGACGACGAACCAGCGGTCGGTGTCGACGGCGAGACCGGGCCCGACGATGCCGCCCCACCAGCCGGCCGTCGGATGCCCGGGGCCGGGCCGCCCGATGACGTGGCTGTCGCCGGTCAGGGCGTGGACGATGAGCACCGCGTTGTCGCGCGCCGGGCTGAGGGTGCCCCAGGTCTCGTAGGCGAGCCGCGCGTGCGGCAGGGTCGCTCCCGACTCGAGGGCGAGGGTTCCGACGGCGGCGAACTGACGGTGGCCGGGGTCATCGCCCTCGCGCCACGCCCCCGTCGTCGGCGGGGTGCCCAGCAGCGAGCGCCGGTTGGCCTCGGTGATGAACGCCGAGGGCACCGTGTCTTCGCTCGTCTGCCAGTCCATGCTGCGCTCATTCTCTCGCACGCACGAGCGGGCCCCCGACGTGTGCCGTCAGAGGCACAGCACGTCGGGGGCCCGCTCGGGGTGGTGGCGCGCTACAGCGCGGCGTTGGCCGCGACGACCGCGCGGGCGGCGGCGAAGCCGTTCTCGAGGTCGGCGATGATGTCGTCGATGTTCTCGAGGCCCACCGAGAGGCGCACCAGGCCCGGGGTCACGCCGCTCGTCAGCTGCTGCTCCGGCGTCAGCTGCGAGTGGGTGGTCGAGGCCGGGTGGATGATCAGGCTGCGGACATCGCCGATGTTGGCCACGTGGCTGAACAGCTCGACGGAGTCGACGAGCGCCCGGCCCGCATCCACCCCGCCCTTCAGCTCGAACGAGAGCACCGCGCCCACGCCCTTCGGCGCGTACGTCTGTGCCGCGGCGTACCAGGGGCTCGACTGCAGGCCCGAGTAGCTGACGCTCGCGACGTCGGGGTGGGCCTCGAGCCACTGCGCCACGGCGACGGCGTTCTGCACGTGCCGCTCGACGCGCAGGCTGAGCGTCTCGATGCCCTGGATCAGCTGCCAGGCGTTGTCGGGCGAGACGGCGGCGCCGATGTCGCGCAGCAGCTGCACGCGCGCCTTGATGATGTAGGCGATGCCGTCGCCCAGCACGCCGGTGTAGCTGGCGCCGTGGTACGAGGGGTCGGGTTCGGTGAGGCCGGGGAAGCGGTCGACGTGCTGCGACCACGGGAACCTTCCACCGTCGACGATCACGCCGCCGAGCACCGTGCCGTGACCGCCGAGGAACTTGGTGGCCGAGTGCACGACGATGTCGGCCCCGTGCTCGAGCGGGCGGATCAGGTACGGGGTGGCGATCGTGTTGTCGACGATGAGCGGGAGGCCGTGCGCGTGCGCGACGTCGGCGACGGCGCGGATGTCGAGCAGGTTCACCTTCGGGTTGCCGACGGTCTCGCCGAAGAAGAGCTTCGTGTTCGGGCGCACGGCGGCGGCCCAGGCCTCCGGGTCGTCCTGGTTCTCGACGAAGGTGACCTCGATGCCGAGCTTCGCGAGCGTGTAGGTGAACAGGTTGTAGGTGCCGCCGTAGATCGTCGACGACGACACGATGTGGTCGCCCGCCTGCGCGATGTTCAGCACCGCGTAGGTGGTGGCCGCCTGGCCCGACGACAGCAGCAGGGCCGCCGTGCCGCCCTCGAGCGCGGCGATGCGCTGCTCGACGACGTCTTGCGTCGGATTCTGGATGCGGGTGTAGATGTTGCCGAACTCGGCGAGGGCGAACAGGTTCTTCGCGTGCTGCGCGTCGTTGAAGGTGTAGGCGGTCGTCCGGTACACCGGGGTGGCGCGCGCGTTGGTGACCGGATCGGGCTGAGCGCCCGCGTGGATCTGCAGGGTCTCGAACTTCCAGCTGGCGGTCATTGGGGGTCTCCTCGTGGGTCGGTGGAACGCCTCGAACGGTACGCCCGGCCTCCGGGCCCGGCAATGCGGGCCGACACACGCCGTAACCTGCGGAGGCCCGTCTCGCGCGGTCGAGGGCCGTCGCGCTCAGTCGAGCCGGTCGCGGCGCGAGCCCGTCGGGTCGGTGCGCGAGGGCTGGATCAGGAGCGGGCCCGTGCGCGCATCCAGATCGGGCCGGAACAGCAAGCGCGGCCGCGGCTCGACGAGCGGCCGGAATACGCGTCGCACCGGACGCGTCGAGAGCAGCGCGGTGACCGCGATCGCGAACAGGATCATGCCCACGAGCCACGGCCAGCCCGAGCGGTCCTCGCCGCCGATGACCCCGCTCTCGCGGATCGGGTAGAGCACGAAGCTGTGCAGCAGGTAGACATACATGGTCGCCTGGCCGAGCGGGGTGATCGCGACGGGGCGGCGTGGCACCAGCACGAGCACCGCCGCCGACAGCAGCACCGCCAGCCCGATCAGCGCCAGCCGCACCAGGCTTGCCCACCAGGCGTCGACCCCGAGCCCGGTGTACGACTCGTCG
Organism: Microcella sp.; assembly: GCA_020216895.1. Taxonomy (GTDB): domain Bacteria; phylum Actinomycetota; class Actinomycetes; order Actinomycetales; family Microbacteriaceae; genus Microcella. Next base: position 938 of record JAIWOM010000167.1, on the reverse strand, counting down.
TAGAAGAACCAGTACCGCAGCTCGATCGCCCGCCAGACGTCGATGAAGGCGATCAGCACGGCGAGCCAGGCCGCCAGCACGAGCACCGCGGCCGTGCGCACGAGCACGGTCGGCGGGCTCGCGACGCGCCAGCGCTCGATGAGCCCCCACTCGTGCAGCTTCCAGCCGAGCACGAAGAACGGCAGGATGCCCAGGGCCCGGGCGAGCGAGAAGGTGGCGCCGACATTGTCGAAGTACCCCACGGCGACCGAGATCAGCACCGCCCACAGCAGTGGCCAGCGCACGAGCGCGAGGTACGGCAGCACCAGACGGAAGATGCCGAGCGCCAGCAGGAACCACAGCGTCCAGGAGGGCCGCGTCGGATTGAGGGTCCAGTTGCCCTCGACGATCGCCTGCACGGCCGTCCAGATCGTCTCGAAGATCAGGAACGGGATCACGATGTCGGTGATGACGCGCTGCATCCGGCGCTCGGTCGGCGGCCCCGGCTTCGAGAAGTAGCCGCTGATCAGCGCGAACAGCGGCATGTGGAACGCGTAGATGAACAGGTACACCACGAGCGCCGCGTCGGAGTCGGCGATCAGCCGCTGGATGGCGTGGCCGATGACGACCAGTGTGATGGCGATGAACCGGGTCGTGTCCCAGAGCGGCACGCGCGGGCGCGCCGACAGCGATGGTCCCCCCATGATCAGCAAGGGTAGCGGGCCGCGCTCGGCGGTACCGTGGAGCCATGACGAGCGACTTGACGCTGACGGCGGTGGTGACGGGCGCGAGCTCGGGGATCGGAGCGGCCACGGTGCGCCTGCTCCGCGCGCACGGCTGGCGTGTGATCGGGGTCGCCCGCCGGGCCGACCGGCTGGAGGCGCTCGCCGCCGAGTGCGGCTGCGAGACCGTGGTCGCCGACCTCACCGACCAGGCGGCGGCCGGATCGTGCTGGCCGG
>JAIWOM010000166.1 GCA_020216895.1 Microcella sp. | reverse complement strand
TCTCCGCACGCCGCCAGCTCGACTACCGCCGCCTGGCGCTCCTGCTGACGGCCCTGCTGCTGTCGGCGGCGGCCGCGTGGCGCGACGTGCTCGCCGACCCGCTGAGCGCCGTCATCGGCGCGAGCGGTCTCGCGCTCGTGCTGTTCGGCTTCGTCTGGGGCTTCCTGACCGACGCCGACATCACGCACGGCCACAGCCGCGCCTATCCTCGCCCGGCGCGCGTGCTGCTCTTCCTCGCGAACGCGGTCTTCGGGGTGACGGTGCTCGCCTACGGCGCGCTCGCCCGCTCGGTCGACGCGGGCATCGACCTCGACGCCTTCGCGCAGTTCGGCGATCAGCTGCTCGGCACGGCCGTGATCCTTGCCGCGGTGATGGCGGTCTGGGCGGCTGCGGTGTCGGCCGATTCCCGGCCGGCTCGCGCTACCGTGGCGCCATGACCGAGCCCACCGAGCCGAGCACGCCCACCGCGCCGAGCACGCCGACCGAGCCGAGCACGCCCACCGAGCCGACGTTCGACCCGCTCCTGCAGAGCGCGCTGCGCACGCACACCGATTACGGCGTCGAGAAGCTGGAGGAGGCCGATCTCGCGGCCGACCCGTTCACGCAGTTCACCGCCTGGCTGGCCGAGGCGGCCGCGCGTGGCGTGTACGAGCCGAACGCGATGGTGCTGGGCACGATCGACCCCGATGGCGCCCCCTCGATCCGCACCGTTCTGCTGCGCGGCGTCGACGAGCGCGGCTTCGCCTTCTACACCGACTACACCTCGCGCAAGGGCCGCGCCCTGCTCGCCAACCCCGGGGTGGCCGCCGTCTTCCCCTGGTACACCCTGCACCGCCAGGTGAAGATCTTCGGCACCGCGCACCGCGTCGAGCCGGAGGACTCCGAGGTCTACTTCGCCAACCGCCCGCGCGGCGCCCAGGTGGCGGCGTGGTCGAGCGACCAGTCGCAGCCCATCCCCTCGCGCGAGGCGCTCGAGCAGAAGGTGGTCGACGCCGAGCAGCGATTCGCCGACGCCGAGACCGTGCCGCGCCCGGAGCGCTGGGGCGGGTTCCGCATCGTCCCCGACCGCGTGGAGTTCTGGCAGGGCCGCACCTCGCGCCTGCACGACCGCCTGCTCTTCCACCGCGAGGGGCAGGGCTGGCGGGTGGAGCGGCTGCAGCCGTGATACCCGGCGCCGGGAATACCGGCGCCGCATCCCGGGTTCACGCTTTCGATGCATTCGCATAGAATTGCGGATGCGTGACCGGGCCCGAACGACGCCCGACCCGCACGACAGACAGGGGAGAACCATGGCCATCACCGACCCGAGCGACCTCGAACTCGGCCTCGACACGTTCGGCGACGTCACCGTCGACGCCGACGGGGCCCCGCTGCCGTACGGCCAGGTGATCCGCAACGTCGTCGCCGAGGGCGTTCTCGCCGACCAGGTCGGCGTCGACGCGATCACCGTCGGCGAGCACCACCGCGACGACTTCGCCGTCTCGGCCCCCGACGTCGTGCTCACCGCCATCGCGGCGCGCACCGAGCGCATCCGCGTCGGCAGCGGCGTGACCGTGCTGAGCTCCGACGACCCGATCCGCGTCTTCCAGCGCTTCGCCACGATCGACGCCATCTCGAACGGCCGCGCCGAGGTCATCATGGGCCGCGGCTCGTTCACCGAGTCGTTCCCGCTGTTCGGCTACGCACTGCAGGACTACCAGACGCTCTTCGAGGAGAAGCTCAACCTCTACGCCGAGGTGCAGAAGGAGCAGCCCGTCACCTGGCAGGGCTCGACCCGCGCCCCGCTGCAGAACCAGATGGTCTACCCGACCACCGAGAGCGGCAACCTGCGCACCTGGGTCGGCGTCGGCGGCAGCCCCGAGTCGGTCGTGCGCGCGGCGCACTACGGGTTCCCGCTCATGCTCGCCATCATCGGCGGCCCGGCCGAGCGCTTCGCGCCGTTCGTCGAGCTCTATCACCGCGCGCTCACGCAGCTCGAGAAGCCGTGGCAGCCGGTGGGCGTGCACTCGCCCGGCTACATCGCCGAGACCGACGAGCAGGCCATGGAGGAGCTGTGGCCCGCCTACGAGCAGATGTTCGGCCGCATCGGCCGCGAGCGCGGCTGGGGCCCGACCACCTACGCCCACTTCCGCCAGGAGGTCGAGCATGGCTCGCTGTACGTCGGCTCGCCCGAGACCGTCGCGCGCAAGATCGCGGCGACCGTGTCGACGCTCGGCATCCAGCGCTTCGACCTCAAGTACTCGACCGGCCCGCTGTCGCACGACAAGCTCATGCGCGCCATCGAGCTCTACGGCACCGAGGTCATGCCGCGCGTGCGCGAGCTGCTCGCCGAGCTGAAGGCTCCCGCTACGGCCCAGTGACGACGGGGATGCCCGTGGCGCTCGACGCGCTCTCGACGCTGCCGCCGTTCGTGAGATCGGTGAAGCCGAGGGCGGTCATCCGGTCGATCGCCTGGGCCGAGCGGTTGCCGCTGCGGCAGTAGACGTAGTAGCTGCCGGCGGGGTCGAGGGCGCTGATCTGCGCCTCGAAGTCGGGCGACTGCACGTCGATATTCACGGCCCCCTCGAGGTGGCCGCCGGCGAACTCGGCGGGCGTGCGCACGTCGATGACGACGGTGCCCTCGGCGAGGGCGACCGGCTCGGCGGGAGCCGCGCAGGCGGAGACGCCCACGGCGAGGCTGAGGGCGAGCGAGAGGGCGAGCAGGAGGCGGCGCATCGGAGTCCTTCCGGATCGGTGGGGGAACGCATCCACTATACCCTAGGGGGTATTTTAGGGCGCGCCGGATGCGGGGCCTGGGCCGTACCGCCCCCGGATGCTTGACTGGCCTCATGAGCGACACGATCCTCGACCGCCGTGTGCTCGTCGTCGCGGTGCTCGCCGCCTTCGTCGCCTTCCTCGACGGTTCGATCGTCACGGTCGCCCTGCCGGCCATCACGGTCGAGCTCGGCGGGGGACTGCCCGTGCAGCAGTGGGTGGTCGACGCGTACCTGATCACCCTCGGCTCGCTCATCCTCATCGCGGGCTCGCTCAGCGACCTGCTCGGCCGCATCGCCGTGCTGCGCATCGGGCTCATCGCCTTCGGCCTCACCTCGCTCGCCTGCGGTCTGGCCCCGACCGCCGAGGTGCTCATCGCCGCGCGCGCCGCCCAGGGCGTCGCCGGAGCGCTACTGGTTCCCAGTTCCCTGGCGCTCATCATGAGCACGCACCGCGGCGCCGCCCAGTCGCGCGCGATCGGGCTCTGGACGGCCTGGACCTCGGCCGCCTTCATCGTCGGACCCCTGCTCGGCGGGCTTCTCACCGACGCGGCCAGCTGGCGCTGGGTGTTCGTGATCAACGTGCTGCCGATCGCCCTGACGCTCGCCCTGCTCGTGACGTTCCGCAACGAGCGCCCGGTCGAGCGCCCGCCGATCGACGTGCTCGGCGCGGTGCTCGGCGCGCTCGGGCTCGGCGGGGTCGTGTTCGCGCTCATCGAACAGGCCAACTACGGCTGGGGCTCGCCGGTCGTGCTCGCGCCCCTCGTCATCGGCGCGCTCGCGCTGATCGGCTTCCTCGTGCGGCAGGCCACGGCGACGCATCCGATGATGCCGCTCGGGCTGTTCCGCCAGCGCAACTTCGCCGTCGGCAACCTGGCCACGGTCGCGATCTACGCGGCGCTCTCCGTCGCCGGCCTCGCCCTCGTGCTCTATCTGCAACAGGTCGCGGGGCTCTCGGCCACGGCCGCGGGCCTCGTCACCCTGCCGGTGAGCATCCTGCTCATCGCACTCTCGTCGTTCTTCGGCGGCTGGGCGGGGCGGGTCGGCGCCCGCTGGTTCATGGCCGCCGGACCCGCCGTCGCCGCGGTCGGCATGCTCTTGCTGCAGGCGATCGCGACACCCTTCGACCTCGTGCAGCAGGCGCTCGCGGGCGTGCTGCTCTACGGGCTCGGCATCGCGATGACGGTCGCGCCGCTCACCTCCGCGATCCTCGGCGCCATCGAGCCGGAGCGCGCCGGCATCGCCTCCGCCGTCAACAACGCGGTGGCGCGCATCGCCGGCCTCGTCGCGATCGCGGTGCTCGGCGCGGTCGTCGGCACGACGGTCGACGACGCCTGGCTCGATCGGGCCCTGCTGCTGTGCGCCGGGCTGCTGCTCGCCGGGGCGCTCATCTCGGCCCT
>JAIWOM010000165.1 GCA_020216895.1 Microcella sp. | reverse complement strand
CGCGAGCGAGCGCTGCTGGGCGGCCACGTCGCGCGCGGTCAGCTCGGCGCGCACGGCCTCGGGAACCTCGGCCGCGTGGGCCATGATGCGCAGCGTCTGCTGCAGCCGGATCGCGTTGCGCTCGGTCGCCAGGTACTCGCGGCGGCGGCGCCAGATCGGCACCAGGTAGACCAGCCACAGCACCGCGGCGAGGGCGATGAGCACCGCCGTTCCGCCACCCGTGGTCTCCATGCCGCCCACCGTACGAGGCGCGGCCCGCACGGCCCGGGAAGGCCGCGGAGTGTCTGTACACTCCGACATCGTGACCACTCCCGAAACTCCTTCATCCACCCCCGCCGCCCCCCTCACCCGCCTGTTCAGCAACACCGAGCTGATCATCGTCATCCTCCTCGGCATCGTCTCCGTCGCCACCGCCTGGGTCTCGTTCCAGGCCGCTCTCTACGACGGTCAGACCGCGAAGGCTCTCTCGCAGTCGCAGAGCGCCACCGCCGAGGCCGAGTCGCTGTATCTCGAGGGCAACCAGGAGTACGTGCAGGACTCCCAGACGCTCGCCCGCCTCACGGAGCTGCAGGCGCAGATCGACTTCGGCGACCCCGTCACCGCGGCCCTCGCCGCCGAGACGTACGACGCCCTGTACTTCGTCGCCGTGAGCGAGCACTTCGGAGCCGCAATCGAGCGCGCTGCCGCGGCGAACGCCGCCGATCCCGAGTTCTACACCAGCCCGCTCGATGACGAGGAGTACCAGGGCGTGCTGTTCGGCGCCTACGGCGAGAAGAGCGAGGAGGCCGTGGCACTGACCGCGCAGGCCGACGAGCTCGACGCCCGCGGCGACTGGCTGACGCTGACGACCGTGCTCATGGCGATCTCGCTGTTCCTGCTCGGTGTCGCCGCCGTCGTGCGCAGCCGCCGGGTTCAGTACAGCCTCATCATCATCGGCTCGGCGATCTTCGTGTTCGCGGTCGGCATCATGCTGACCGTTCCTGTCACCTGGGTCTAGCGAGCGGGTGGAAGGCTGAGCCCCCGGCGCGCGGCGATCTGATCGATCTCCGGGATCGCCGCCGCGCCGGGGGGCACCCGCCCCGATCGCCAGCGCTGCAGCACGCCCTGCGGCACCTCCTCGACGGTCAGCGCGAAGCAGAAGTGGTCGCGCCAGTCGCCGTTGATGTGGATGTACCGACGCCGCAGCCCCTCGTAGCGGAAGCCGAGCTTCTCGACCACGCGCAGCGACGGCCCGTTCTCGGGCCGGATGCAGATCTCCATGCGGTGCAGGCCGACCGTGAAGAACACGTGGTCGGTGGCCAGCGCCACGGCCGTGGGCGTCAGCCCGCGCCCCGCGAACCCAGCCCCGACCCAGTAGCCGATCGTCGCCGAGGCGAGCGAGCCGTAGGTCATGCCGCTCACGTTGAGCTGCCCGGCCAGCCGCCCCTCCGTCTCGATGATGAACGGCAGACCAGTCCCGGAGCGCGCGGCCGCCAGCAGGCTCCGGATGCTCGCCTTCGTGTCCCACGACATGGGCGCCTGCGGGCTCGTGGCCTCCCACGGGCGCAGCCAGGCGCGCGAAGCGATGAGCTCGGCCTCCAGCGCGCGGGCGTCGCGCACGCGGATCGACCGCAGCACCGTCGCCCCGTCGCGCAGGGTCGGGATGCTCGTCACGCGTCTACTCCAGGCTCGAGGCGAACTGCCGCAACCAGGGGCGCAGCTCCGGGCCGAGATCGTCGCGCTCGACCGCGAGCTGCACGATCGCCTTGATGTAGTCGAGGCGATCGCCGGTGTCGTACCGGCGGCCGCGGAACACCACGCCGTAGACGCCGCCGCACTCGGCATCGTCGGCGAGCTCGAGGAGGGCATCCGTCAGCTGGATCTCGCCACCCTTGCCGGGCTGCGTGTGCTCGAGGATGTCGAAGATCTCGGGCCGCAGCACGTACCGGCCGATGACGGCCAGGTTCGACGGCGCGGTGCCGGGGGCGGGCTTCTCGACCAGGCTGGTGACGCGCACGACGTCGGGCTCGTCCGTCGGCTCGACCGTCGCGACGCCGTAGAGGTGGGCCTGCGCGGGGTCGACCTCCATGAGGGCGATGACGCTCGTCTGACGCTGCTCCTGCACTGCGATCATGCGGCTCAGCAGCGGATCGCCGGGGTCGATGATGTCGTCGCCGAGCAGAACGGCGAACGGCTCGCGCCCGACGTGCATGTGTGCCCGCAGCACCGCATGGCCGAGACCGAGCGGGTCACCCTGCCGCACGTAGTGCATGTCGGCCAGGCCGGTGGAGTACTCGACCTTCGCGAGCTTCTCGGTGTCGCCCTTGGCCTCGAGCGTGGCCTCGAGCTCGCCGACGCGATCGAAGTGGTTCTCGAGGGCGTTCTTGTTGCGGCCGGTGATCATCAGCACGTCGGTGAGACCGGCGGCGACGGCCTCCTCGACCACGTACTGGATGGCCGGCTTGTCGACGACCGGCAGCATCTCCTTCGGCATCGCCTTCGTCGCCGGGAGGAACCGGGTTCCGAGCCCCGCCGCAGGGATGACGGCCTTCGTCAAGCGCTGGGTCATGGCCCCAGCGTATCGGGGCGGCTCTACGATGGGCATCATGGCCCCGCAGCGCGAGAGCGACCCGATCGCCGAGAAGCGGGCGCTGCGCGCCGAGCTGCGCGAGCGGCGCCGGATCCGCTCGCAGCACGAGCGCGACGCCGCCACCGAGGGTCTGACCCGCCAGCTGATCGCGCTCACCTCGACCTTCGGGCCGAGCGCCCTCTCGTGCTACCTCGCGACCCGCGACGAGCCGGAGACCCGGCCGTTCCTGACCTGGGCGGTCGAGCAGGGCATCCGCGTACTGCTGCCGGTCTCGCGCGACGACGGCCTGCTCGACTGGGCCCCCTACGACAGCGATGACGAGGGCCTCGACATCATCGGGATGCCCGTGCCGACGACCGAGCTGCTGGGCCCGATCGCCGTGAACGACGTCGGACTGCTGCTCGTGCCCGCCGCCGCCGTCGACCGCTCGGGCATGCGCCTGGGCTGGGGGCGCGGGTACTTCGACAAGACGCTCGGCTCGATGGACCGCCGCCCGCCGGTGTTCGCCGTCGTCTATGACAGCGAAGTGCTCGACGCCCTGCCGCGCGAGGCGCACGACCAGGGCGTCGACGGGGTGGTCACGCCGTCGGGCATCCTCCGCTTCGCCTGAGCTTGGCTTCGCCTGAGCACCGCCTCGGCTGTGCCGGCCCCGGTCGGGCCGGGACCGCGCGCCCCGTATCCTGGAGGGCGGAGGTTTCCACGATGCCCACGTACTCGTACCGCTGCACCGAATGCTCGACGGCGTTCGATATCCAGCAGGCCTTCACCGACGACGCGCTCACCGAGTGCCCGTCGTGCCAGGGTCGGCTGCGCAAGATCTTCTCGGCCGTCGGCGTCACCTTCAACGGCTCCGGCTTCTACCGCACCGACAGCCGGTCGTCCGGGTCGTCCGGCTCCGGCTCGGGGTCGTCAGGGTCGACCGGCTCGTCGGGGTCGGGCAGCTCGAGCTCCGCATCCGCCGCCCCCGCCGCGACCAGCGCCTGACCACGCGCCCCTGGCCCCAGCCCACGGGCCGGGCCTAGCATCGACGCATGCTCAAGGGTTTTCGAGAATTCATCCTGCGCGGCAACGTCATCGACCTCGCCGTCGCCGTCGTCATCGGTACCGCCTTCACCGCCGTTGTGAACGCGATCGTGAACGGCGTCATCAACCCGGCGATCGGAGCGCTGTTCGATGCCGCGACGCTGGCCGAGGCGTTCCCGGTCGTCATCCCGACCGTCTCGGGCGGCGAGGCCGTGCTCTACTTCGGCGCCGTCCTCGGCGCGGTGCTGAACTTCCTCATCGTCGCCGCCGTCGTCTACTTCGCCCTGGTCGCGCCGATGAACCACCTGCGCCGCGTCGCCGAGAAGAAGCGGCAGGCCGGCCAGACGGATGCGGAGCCCACGCCGCCGACCGAGCTCGAGCTGCTCGCCGAGATCCGCGACCTGCTCGCGAAGCGCGACGCCGCGCCCTAGCGGCCGAGGGCCGCGCGCTCAGTAGTGCGGCGGCTTCTCGGCGCGGAGGCGGTCGTCGTTCTCGTCGAGCCGGTGCCGCTCGGGCTCCGGGCTCGGAGCGGGGTCGGACCCGGGCGGGGGCGGCGTCGTGACG
>JAIWOM010000164.1 GCA_020216895.1 Microcella sp. | reverse complement strand
AGGTCGCCGCGGCGCACGCCGCGCTGGAGAACGTCGCGACCCTGGCCGCCGACGATCGCATGCTCGAGCGGCGCGCGCGCGTGCGGGCCGCCGAGCTGGGGCTCACCGTCACCCGTGTGCGCAGCATCCGGTCGCCGCGGAGCGAAGCGGGGTTGACCGAGCGCGAGTGGATCATCGCCCAGGCGGCCGCGCGTCGTGAGCGCAGCCGGGAGATCGCCGAGCGGCTCGGAGTCTCGGTGCGCACGGTCGACAACCACCTGGCGAGCGTCTACCGCAAGCTCGGCATCAGCGGCCGCGCCGAGCTGGAGGCGGAGCTCCGCGAGCGCTCCTGAGCGCGGCCCGTTAACGAGCTGCGCGGGCGGCCCCGACGTGTCGTCGAGCCCGCCCGCGCCCCCGGGTCGGCGTGATCGCGAGCGCGGTCCAGCGCGCGATCCCGTGCGCGGACTACTGCGTGATCGGCGTCACGGTGTACTGCATGGTGGCTGTGCCATCCTCGTTCTGGGCGCCGAGGATGCCGACGTTCCAGGTCGTGTTCTCGTAGATGCGCGTGATGGCTCCCTCGCCCAGGTCGAGCGTGGAGATCTCGGCGTAGCCGGCGAGCAGCATCTCGTCGAAGGCCCCCTGCACCTCGTCGAAGCTCGCGACGTTGATGATCACGCTGTAGACGCCACCCGCAGAGGACGACAGGACGATGTCGCCGTCGGGCGTCGGCACCTCGGCCGGCCAGTCGGCGGGCAGGCTCGCGCCGCCGGAGCCGTCGACGTCGACGTCGACGCCGGTCTGGTCCTCGATGATCTGCTCGACGCCCCCCTCGACGAGGCCGTCGGTGATCTGCTCGAGCGGGTTGGCGAAGCAGCCGCTCAGCGTGAGCGCGAGGCCCAGTCCGAGGGCGGCGACGGCGGGAACGGTGCGGCGCATGATGCCTCCAGTGGTGGTCGGGTCGGCGCGCGGCGCGCACCGGTGCTGTGCGACCAGTGTGCTCCTGCGGCCGGATCGATGCCATGAGTAGTCACTACTTGCGAGACACTGTCTTCATGGCAGGTGTGCTGATCGGATTCGCGATCATCGGGGCGGTGATCGCCGTCGGCTACCTCGTGGGGCGCCTCGGCATCCTCGGGCCGCACGCCGAGTTCGTGCTCAGCCGCTTCGCGTTCTTCGTGCTCTCGCCCGCCCTGCTGTTCACGGTGCTGGCCGAGGCCGACGCGCGGCAGCTCTTCTCCTCGCTCCTGCCGGTGTCGGCGGCCGCCGCCCTGGCGTGCATGGCCGTCTTCGCCCTGATCGCGCGGCTGCTGTGGCGGCGCGCCGTGCCGGAGACCACCATCGGGGCCCTCGCCTCCGGGTACGCCAACGCCAACAACATCGGCCTGCCGATCGCCGCCTACGTGCTCGGCGACCCCGCCTTCGCCGCGCCCCTGATCCTCCTGCAGCTGGTGATCTTCACCCCGATCGCCCTGACCATCCTCGACGTCTCGACGAGCGGCACGCTTTCCGTCAGCAGGGTGCTGAGCCAGCCGGTGCGCAACCCGCTCATCATCGGCTCCGCGTTGGGCCTGCTGCTCTCGGCCACCGGCATCGAGCTGCCCGCCCCTGTCATGGAGCCCTTCCACCTCATCGGGGCGGCCGCGGTCCCCACCGTCCTGCTGCTGTTCGGCATGTCCCTGCACGGGCGGCGCATCCTCCAGCCCGGCTCGGGGCGCCGCGACATCCTCGTGGCCGTGGTGCTCAAGATCGTCGTCATGCCGACGATCGCCTGGGCCATCGGCGCCTTCGTCATCGGCCTCGAGGGTCTGCCGCTGTTCGCCGTCGTCGTGCTCGCCGCCCTGCCGACCGCGCAGAACGTGTTCAACTACGCGCTGCGGTTCGAGCGCGCCGTGCCGGTGGCGCGGGATGCGGTGCTCATCACGACCGTCCTCAGCGTTCCGGCGCTCATCGTGATCGCCGCGCTGCTCGCGCCGCGCTAGGGCTCGAGCCCGTCATCCGTTCGCGACGCCTCGCGGCGCTTGGCCCGTTCGCGCCGGACGACGCGCACGACGCGCCAGACGATGATGGCCGCGAGCACGATGATCGCGGCGATCAGCACGCCGCGGCTGTACCGCGAGGCGATGTCCTCGACGATGGTCCAGTTCTCGCCGAGCACGAAACCGAGCACGACGAAGAGCGTGTTCCAGAGGCCGCTGCCAAGCGTGGTCAGCAGCACGAAGAGCCACAGCCGCATGCGGTCGACCCCCGCCGGGATCGAGATCAGGCTGCGCACGATGGGGATGAACCGGCCGAAGAACACCGCCGCCGGCCCGAAGCGGTGGAACCAGGCCATGGCCTTCTCGACATCCTCGGAGCTCATCAGCGGGATGCGGTCGGCCCAGCGGGCGAGCCGCTCGGCGCCCAGCCCCCGGCCCAGCCCGTACAGCAGCAGCGCGCCCACCAGCGAGCCGGCCGTCGTCGCGAGGATCACCGAGACCAGGTCGAACGAGCCGCGGCTGGCCGTGAAGCCGGCGAGCGGCAGGATCAGCTCGCTGGGGATCGGCGGGAAGAGGCTCTCGATCGCGACCAGCAGCGCGGCACCCCAGACGCCCAGGGTCTCCATGATGCTGATGGCCCACTCGTCGATGCTCACGGGTCTCGACCCTACCGGGGCAAGCCCTGCTCTGCCGCGGGCTCGGCGCTAGAAGATCATCGGCCGGTCATCGTCATCGCCCTCGACGGCGAGGTCGACGACGACGGGAACGTGGTCGCTCGGGGCGTCGCCCTTGCGCTGCTCGCGCTCGATGCGGGCATCCACCACCCTGTCGGCGAAGCCCGGCGAGCCGAGGATGAAGTCGATGCGCATGCCCTCGTCGCGCGGGAACCGCAGCTGCTTGTAGTCCCAGAAGGTGAAGCCCTCGGGCACGAGCGGTCGCACGACGTCGCTCAGCCCGGCCTCCTCGAGGGTGGCGAAGGCCGCACGTTCGGCCGGCGAGATGTGCGTCGAGGCGCCGGGAACGAAGCTCGGATCGCCCATGTCGGCGTCGAGCGGGGCCACGTTGAAGTCGCCCATCAGCGCGAGCGGCGCTCCGGGGTTCGCGGCCATCCAGTCGCCCGCGTCGGCGGCGAGGGCGCGGAGGAACCGCAGCTTGTAGTCCATGTGCGGGTCATCGAGCGCGCGACCGTTCGGCACGTAGAGGCTCCACACCCGCACGTCGTCGATGGTCGCGCCGATCGCGCGCGCCTCCAGCGGGGCATCCGGACCCTCGTGCCCCTTCGCGAACCCGGGCTGGCCGCGGAACCCGATCTCGACGTCGGTCATCGGCAGGCGGCTGGCGATGGCCACGCCGTTCCACTGGTTGAGGCCATGCAGCACCACCTCGTAGCCGGCCTCCTCGAAGGGCTCCATCGGGAACTGCGCGGGCGTGCACTTGATCTCCTGCATCGCGAGCACGTCGACGTCGGCGTTCACGAGCCAGTCGACGACCCGGCCGTACCGGGTGCGGATGGAGTTGACGTTCCAGGTCGCGATGCGCATGGCATCAGCCTACGAACTACAGTGAAGCCGTGACCGACGCTCGTTCTCAGCTCATCCAGCTCATCCGCGATGAGGCCGTGTTCCACGGTGACTTCACTCTCACGAGCGGGGCGAAGGCGTCGTACTACATCGACCTCCGGAAGCTGAGCCTCGACCACCGGGCCGCCCCGTTGATCGGACGCGTCATGACCGAGCTCATCGACGACCTCCCCGACATCGCCGCGGTCGGCGGCTTGACCATGGGTGCCGACCCGATCGCCTCGGCCGTGCTGCACCAGGCCCCTGCCCTCGGCCGCAGTTATGACGCCTTCGTCGTGCGCAAGGCGCCGAAGGACCACGGTCGTGGCAAGCAGGTCGAGGGCCCCGACGTCGACGGCAAGCGGGTCGTCGTGCTCGAGGACACCTCCACCACCGGCGGCTCGCCCCTGACCGCGGCCCGCGCCCTCGAGGCCGCTGGCGCGACCGTCGTCGCCGTCGCCGTCGTCGTCGATCGAGCGACGGATGCCCGCCGCGTGATCGAGGAGGCCGGGTACGAGTACCGCGCCGCGATCGGCCTGGACGACCTCGGGCTCGCATGACCGACGAGCGCGACCGCGAGTCGGGGCAGGAGCCGGACGACGCGACCGGCGCCTTCGACGCCGACGCGTGGTTCCGCGCGCAGTTCGGCGGGGA
>JAIWOM010000163.1 GCA_020216895.1 Microcella sp. | reverse complement strand
GAGCGGGCTCGGCGGCAGGCTGCGGGGGAGCATCCGCCCCGCTGCCGGTCAGGCGCGGAGCGAGCCCGACGCCGACGACGATAGCCGCGGCGGCGAGCACGGCCGCGGCGGTGAGCGCGACGTGCGTGCGGCGGGGACTCATGCCTCCAGCCCAGCACGGTCTCCTCTGCCTCCGCTGAACCGCGCATCGCTAGCATGGGCGCCATGGCAGATTCCTCGTTCGACATCGTCAGCAAGGTCGACAAGATGGAGGCGGACAACGCCGTCAACCAGGCGCAGAAGGAAGTGGCGCAGCGCTACGACTTCAAGGGCGTCGGCGCCTCGATCGAGTGGAGCGGCGAGAAGCTGCTGCTCAAGGCCAGCGCCGAGGAGCGCGTGAAGGCCGTGCTCGAGGTGCTCGAGTCGAAGATGATCAAGCGCGGCATCAGCCTGCGCAGCCTCGACACCGGTGCGCCCTATGCGAGCGGCAAGGAGTTCCGCATCGAGGTGGGGCTCAAGAACGGCATCTCGAGCGAGGACGCGAAGAAGGTCTCGAAGATCATCCGCGACGAGGGCCCGAAGAGCGTGAAGGCGCAGATCCAGGGCGATGAACTGCGGGTCACCTCGAAGAGCCGCGACGACCTGCAGGCGACGATGGCGCTGCTGAAGGGCAAAGATCTCGATATCGCGCTGCAGTTCGTGAACTTCCGCTGAGGCCACCATGCCCGGCGACGTGACGATCAGCGGGGCCGGAGCCTGGGCCGTGCTGATCGTCAGCGTGCTGGTGCTGGTGCTCATCGTGACGATCGCGCTCGTCTCGCTCGTCGTCGTGCCGCGCAACCGCCGGCCGCAGAGCGCGCTGGCCTGGCTGCTGCTCATCTACATCCTGCCGCTCATCGGCTTCCTGCTGTTCCTGATGCTCGGCTCCCGCCGGCTGCCGAAGCGGCGGCGGAAGCAGCAGGAGGAGATCAACCGGTACATCCTCGAGACGACCGAGGGCATGGACAGGGTGAGTCAGGACGGCGCGTGGCCGCCGTGGCTGCAGCCGATCGTCGAGCTCAACCGCAACCTGGGCGCGATGCCGCTCGTCGGCGGCAACGCCGCGACCGTGTTCACCGACTACACAGCGTCGATCGCGGCGATGACGGAGGCGGTGCAGCAGGCCGAGCGCTCGGTGCACGTCGAGTTCTACATCATGTCGGTCGACGACGAGACCGAGCCGTTCTTCGCCGCGCTCGACGAGGCGGTGCGGCGCGGCGTCACCGTGCGGGTGCTGTACGACCACGTGGCGTCGCTGCGGGTGCGCGGCTATCGACGGATGCGCCGCCGGCTGAACGCCATCGGCGCTGAGCACCACCCGATGCTGCCCCTCAAGCCGTTCAGCGGGCAGTGGCAGAGGCCGGATCTCCGCAACCACCGCAAGTTCCTCATCGTCGACGGCTCGATCGGCTTCACCGGTTCGCAGAACCTCATCGAGCGCGGCTACGGCCGGCGGCGGCGGCTCGATGGCTCGCGCCTGGCTTGGAAGGAGCTGATGGTGCGCTTCGAGGGCCCCATCGTGGCGGGCATCGAGGCGCTGTTCGCGACCGACTGGTACAGCGAGACCGACGAGCTGCTGCTCCGCGAGACGGTGATCCCGCCCGAGATCGACCCGGCCGAGGGGCTCGACGCGCAGGTGGTGCCGAGCGGCCCCGCCTTCGAGGGCGAGAACAACCTGCGCCTGTTCAACTCGCTCGTCTACGCGGCCCAGCACCAGATCCAGATCTGCTCCCCCTATTTCGTGCCGGACGAGTCGATGCTGTACGCGATCACGACCGCCGCGCAGAGCGGGCTCGACGTGCAGCTCTTCGTCTCGGAGATCGGCGACCAGACGCTCGTCTTCCACGCCCAGCGCTCGTACTACGAGGAGCTGCTGCGGGCCGGGGTGCGCATCTGGCTGTACCGGTCGCCGACGATCCTGCATGCGAAGCACTTCACGATCGACGACCAGGTCGCCATCATCGGCTCGAGCAACATGGACATGCGGTCGTTCAGCCTCAACCTGGAGGTGTCGGTGATGGTGCGCGGGGCATCCATCATCAAGGAGCTGCGGGCGATCGAGCAGTCGTACCGCGAGAACTCGCGCGAGCTGACCCTCGACGCCTGGCTGCGCCGCCCGGCGCACATGCGCATCTTCGACGACCTCGCCCGGGTCACGGCCACCGTTCAGTAGGGAGACCACCATGACGCAGAAGACGCTGCCGACCGACGTTCCCGTCGAGGAGTTCCTCGCGACGCTCGACGCGCGCCGTAGCGCGGAGGGGGCCGAACTGGTCGCCCTGTTCCGCGAGGTCACCGGGGCCGAGCCGGTCATGTGGGGGCCGACCATGATCGGCTTTGGCACCTACGCCTACCGCTACGCGAGCGGCCACGAGGGTGTCTGGCCGCGCGCCGCCTTCTCGCCGCGGAAGGCGAAGCTGTCGCTCTACGGCCTGCAGACGCATCCGGATGCGGGGCCGCTGCTCGACCTCCTCGGCCCCCACACGTCCGGGGTCGACTGCGTGTACGCCACCCGGCTCGACCGCCTCGACCTCGCCGTGCTGCGCGAGCTCGTGGCGCTGTCGTGGCAGGTGACGGCCGCCGACGCCGTCTGAGCGACCACCCACCCCGGCCGGAGCGCTAGTCGCGGGAGATGCGGATCATCTCGTCGCGCGGGACGACCTTGATGCGCTCACGGCCCTGGGGGGCGCCGAGGGCGACCTCGTGGGCGTCGAGGCGGTGCCAGCCCTCGAGGTCGGTCCACAGCACGCCGCGCGACTGCAGCAGGTCGACGACGGCCTGCTCGTCGGGCTCCGCCGGGCTCCACCACGAGGCCTGGTCGGTGACCAGGTGCTGGATGGTCTCCATGGCGTCGCTCTTGGTGTGGCCGATGAGGCCGACCGGGCCGCGCTTGATCCAGCCGGTCGCGTAGACGCCCGACATGACGCTGTTGTCGTCCGCGAGCACCTGGCCCTCGTGGTTCGGGATCACGCCGTGGCGGTCGTCGAAGGGGATGCCGTCGAGCGGCGAGCCGAAGTAGCCGACGGCGCGGTAGAGCGCCTGCACGGCGACCTCTCGCACCTCCCCGGTGCCGCGCACGCCGCCCTGGCCATCCGGCTCGGTGCGCTCGTACCGGAACGCCGCGACGCGACCGTCGGCGTCCTTCACGACCTCGAGCGGCTTGGCGTAGAAGTGCAGGTGCAGGCGGCGCGAGGCCTGCCCGGTCTCGCGCTGACGCCACTGGGTGAAGATGCGGTCGATGACCGTGATCTGCTTGTTCGACTCGATCGCCCGCTGCGAGGCCTCGTCGTAGTCGAAGTCCTCCTCGTGCACGATCATGTCGACGTCGCGCAGCTCGCCGAGCTCACGCAGCTCGAGCGGGGTGAACTTCACCTGCATCGGGCCGCGACGGCCGAACACGTGCACGTCGGTGACCGGCGAGGCCTGGAGACCCTCGTAGACGTTGTCGGGAACCTCCGTCGGCAGCAGGTCGACCGGGTGCTTGACGAGCATCCGCGCCACGTCGAGGGCGACGTTGCCGTTGCCGATGACGGCGACCGACGAGGCCTCCAGCGGCCAGGTGCGGGGAACATCCGGGTGACCGTCGTACCAGCTGACGAAGTCGGCCGCGCCGTAGCTGCCGTGCGCGTCGATCCCGGGGATGTTGAGCTCCGCATCCCGGATCGCCCCGGTCGCGAAGATGACCGCGTTGTAGTGGCGCTTCAGATCGTCGAGCGTGATGTCGATGCCGTAGCGCACGTTGCCGAAGATGCGGATGTCGCCCGAGTCGAGAACCTCGCGCAGCGCGTTGATGATGCCCTTGATGCGCGGGTGGTCAGGGGCGACGCCGTAGCGCACGAGCCCGTACGGGGCGGGCAGCTGCTCGAACAGGTCGATCGAGACGTCGAACGACCGCTCGTGCTTGAGGAGGATGTCGGCGGCGTAGATGCCGGCGGGGCCGGCGCCCACGATGGCGAGCCTGAGCTTGGTCATCGGCGTGCGGTTCTTTCTCTGATCGGGATGAGTGCGCGGCGCGGCGCGCGGGTGGTGGCGGGGCGCCC
The DNA here is from genome assembly GCA_020216895.1 of Microcella sp. GTDB lineage: Bacteria > Actinomycetota > Actinomycetes > Actinomycetales > Microbacteriaceae > Microcella. The sequence continues at coordinate 126 of JAIWOM010000163.1, read as the reverse complement.
CGAGAGGCTCGGAGCGCGGCCCGGCGGGAACGACTCAGGTGCTGCGCTCGACCACGGCTTCGGCGAACTTGGTGAGCGCCAGCTTGACGGGGCCCTCCGGCAGCGGCGCGAGGGCCGCGACCGCCT
>JAIWOM010000162.1 GCA_020216895.1 Microcella sp. | reverse complement strand
CGGGGCGGCGCGGGCGCGGGGGCCGCGGCGGGCGGGGGTGGAGCGGTCGTCGACATGGTGCGTCCTCGATGGGCCGCGCTCGCTCGTGGCGGGCGCGGGAGTGTATGCGTGGTGGCTGTGGCCCGGCGGCGACCGGGGCTGCTCGGGGTGGCCGAGCACAGCCTTCCACCCTATGCCTCAGGTCATACCTTTGGCGAACCGAGGCGGGATCGTGACGGTGCTGTTATCGCGCGCGCGCTACCGCACGAGCACGCTCAGGCACGTGACGCAGCCCTCGAGCTTCTCGAACTCGGAGATGTCGACCGTCACCACCCGGTAGCCGAGCGAGCGCACGAGCTCGGCCGAAGCGGGCGCCGAGGCCGCCATGAGCACGGCGTCGTCGCTCAGCACGACGACGTGGCCGCCCTCCGCCTCGGGCATCGGCAGGAACGAACGCCACATCGACGCGTCGTCGATCGTCGAGGGGTGGCCGATGACCGTGCCGTCGGGCAGCGCCGTGACCGCGCTCTTGAGGTGCAGCACCTTCGAGACGGGCACCGCGACGACCTCGCGCCCGAGGCGCCCGGCGATCGCGCGCAACTGGCGGATGCCCTCAGCGTTGGTGCGCCCGCCACGCCCGACGTAGACGGTCGAGCCGATCTGCAGCACGTCGCCCCCGTCGAGCGTGCCGGGCTCGACGATGCGCTCGACGCGCAGGCCCAGGTCGCGGGCTGTCGGCTCGGCGTCGTCGATCTCGCGCGCCCGCGAGACGGCGCCCGGGCGGGTGACGATCGCGGTGCCGTCGATGATCACGAGGGTGTCTTCCACGAACACCGAGTCGGGCAGCTCCTCGGCCGGCGGCACCTCGACGATGGCGAAGCCCTCCGCCCGCAGTGCGCCGACGTAGTCCTCCCATTGCCGCTCGGCCAGGTCGGGGTCGACCGGCACGCGCTCCTGGTGGGTGAGCTCGCCGTCGGCGAGGCGCGAGCTGGGCATCCGCACGATCGCGATGCGGCGGGATGCGGTGGCCGCGGCCTGGCGCGCGGCCCAGATGCGGCGGCCCACCAGCAGGGTCGCGAGCACCGCGACCACCTGGAACAGCAGGTTGAAGCCGAACACGCTCAGCCAGAGGTAGTCGATGAGCGCGCCGCTGATCGGGTTGCCGGCGGAGACGATGGCGAGCATCGCCCCGAGCCACGACGACACGAAGGCGGCGAGCAGGCCGACAGCGAGAGTGATCCAGCGGTTGTCGAGCACGCCCGCCGTGCCGACGATGGCGAGGAAGACGAACAGCAGCATCGACGAGAAGCCGAACACGCCGTTGACCTGCACGAGCACCTCGAGCGTGGCGCCGTTGATCGCCGAGAACAGCACGACGGTCACGAAGTGGGTGACGATCGCGACCGCGGCGGCGGCGAGAGCGGAGTCGAGCAGGCGGCGGCCGAACGGTTGCGTCATGCCCTCAACGCTAGTGGGGGTTGTCGATGCTGAGCTCTCCGATCCAGTCAGACAACCGCGCTCCGTCGGTGTCGCCCTCGAGGGCGGGATTCGCGAGAGCGTGGATGATGGCGCGCACCCGCCCATCCGTCATCGCGATGTCCTCGCGCACCTCGATGTCCTCTGCCCACTGAGCCAACTCCTCGATCGAGTGCGCGCCGCCCAACGCTCGCTCGAGCGTGGAGCGCAGCATCCGTGGCTCTAGCTCGACTGCGTCGTCCGAGTCCCAGGGGAACAGGTTTAGGGCAGCGAGGACGCGCTGCCGTTCCGACGACAGATCGAGCACGGCACGCACAAGATCGCGCCGTTCGGTCGGGAGCTCGGTCATGATCACAGCGTGGCACGGTTTACCGGCTCAGTGAGAGGCGTGCACAGATCACATCGATCGGTCGCGAATTGCACCTGCTGGACGGCACATCCGTCATTCGGGACCGATGGACGCCCACGACGCACGTGCAGACGCGCGCGCCGCGGGCCTCGCCCGGCGGCTAGTGGAAGAAGTGGCGCTCGCCCGTGAAGTACATCGTCACGCCGGCCGCCTGGGCCGCCGCGATGACCTCCTCGTCCCGCACCGAGCCGCCCGGCTGCACAACGGCGCTGACGCCCGCGTCGATCAGCACCTGCAACCCGTCGGCGAAGGGGAAGAACGCGTCGGAGGCCGCGACCGACCCGCGCGCGCGGTCGCCGGCGCGCGACACCGCGAGGTGGCACGAGTCGACCCGGTTGACCTGCCCCATACCGACGCCGACGGATGCTCCGCCCAACGCCAGCAGAATGGCGTTGGACTTGACGGCGCGGCAGGCGCGCCAGGCGAACTCGAGATCCTCCAGCTGCCCGGCCGAGGCCGGCGAGCCGGAGACCAGCTGCCAGTCGCTCGCCGCCGCGAACTGCCGGTCGGCGGTCTGCCGCAGCCAGCCGCCGCTCACCTGCCGCAGCTCGACGTCGGGCAGGGCGAACCCGGCCGGCAGCTGCAGCAGCCGGATGTTCTTCTTCTCGCGGAGCACCGCGAGGGCATCCTCATCGAAGCCGGGCGCCACGACGACCTCGGTGAAGATGGGCGCGATCGACTCGGCGGCCTCGCGGGTGATGACGCGGTTGGCGGCGATCACTCCCCCGAAGGCCGAGACGGGGTCGCACGCGTGGGCCGCGGCGTGAGCATCCGCGATCGACGAGCCGACCGCGATGCCGCACGGGTTCGCGTGCTTGATGATCGCCACGGCCGGGGCGTCGTGGTCGTAGGCGGCCCGCACGGCCGCGTCGGCGTCGACGTAGTTGTTGTACGACATCTCCTTGCCGTGCAGCTGGGTCGCCTGCGCGATGCCGTGGGCGCCGTCGGCCCGGTAGAGGGCGGCGTGCTGGTGGCTGTTCTCGCCGTAGCGCAGCACCTGCTGCAGGGTCGCGTGCACGTCGATGCTCGAGGGGCTGCCGTCGGCCGCCGGGTGGGCGCCGCGCACGCCGAGGGTGTCGGCGAACCAGCCGGCGACGGCGGTGTCGTAGGCGGCGGTGTGCGCGAAGGCCTTCGCCGCGAAGCGCTGCCGCTGCAGCAGGGTCGTGCCGCCGAGCGTCAGCGCCTTGGTGACCATGACGTAGTCGGCGGGGTCGACGATGATCGCGACGTTCGCGTGGTTCTTCGCCGCGGCGCGCACCATCGCGGGGCCGCCGATGTCGATCTGCTCGACCACGGCGTCACCCTCGGCGCCCGAAGCCACGGTCTCGACGAAGGGGTACAGGTTGACGATGACGAGGTCGAACGGCGCGACGCCGAGGTCGGCGAGCTGCGCCTCGTGCGCCTCGAGCCGCAGGTCGGCGAGGATTCCGGCGTGCACCGAGGGGTGCAGCGTCTTCACGCGCCCGTCGAGCGTCTCGGCGAAGCCCGTCACCTGCGACACCTCGGTCACCGGGTGCCCGGCCGCCGCGATGGTCGCGGCCGTCGAGCCGGTCGACACCATCTCGACACCCGCCGCCGCAAGCTGCGCGGCCAGCTCGAGCAGACCCGTCTTGTCGCTCACCGAGATGAGCGCGCGCCGCACCGGGATCGCGTCGCGGTGGCGGTACAGGGCGGGGTCGTGGGCGGGGCCGGCCATGGGGAACTCCTGGGTCGCGAGGGGTGGGGTCGGGTTCAGTGGGTGCGGGATGCGGTGCCGAGGTCGATCGACCCGTCCGCGATGCCGCGCACGACGTCGATGAGCAGGCGCCGCTCGACCGGCTTGATGCGCTCGTGCAGGCTGTGCTCGGTGTCGCCGGGCAGCACGGGCACGCGCTCCTGGGCGAGGATCGGGCCGGTGTCGACGCCGGAGTCGACGACGATCACGCTGGCGCCGGTCTGCGCGACCCCCGCGGCGAGCGCGTCGCGCACGCCGTGGGCGCCGGGGAACTCGGGCAGGTACGCCGGGTGCGTGTTGATGAGCCCCGGCGCGAGGGCCTCGACGACGCGGGGCGGCAGCAGGCGCATCAGCCCGCTCAGCACCACGAGGTCGGGCTGCCACTGCTGCACGGCGGCCAGCAGCTCGTCGCCCCACTCCTCGCGGGAGGCGAACGACGAGTACGGCACGGTGAAGCTCGGGATGCCGAACTCCTCGGCGTGCGCCAGGCCGTCGGCGGCGCGGTCGGCGCCGACGGCGACCACGTGGGCGGGGAAGGCGGGGTCGCGGCACTCCCCGAGCAGAGCGCGCAGGTTCGACCCACCGCCCGAGATCAGCACGACGACCCGCAGCACCC
>JAIWOM010000161.1 GCA_020216895.1 Microcella sp. | reverse complement strand
CAGGTCGGGCGCGAGCGTGCGCGCCATCCCGATCACGGCGTTCAGCACGACGGCGACGGCGACGACCTTCAGCCCGCCGATGAGCCCGGCCGCGACGGGACCCTCCAGCTGCGGCGCCGCGAACGCGGCGAGCACGAGCAGCACCGCGCTGGGCAGGGTGAAGGCCGTGAAGGCGGCGAGGCCGCCGAGCAGCCCGGCCCGGTGCATCCCGAGGGCGAAGCCGACCTGGCTCGACGCGGGGCCGGGCAGGAACTGCGCGAGGGCGACGAGCTCGGCGTAGCCCTGGTCGGAGATCCAGCGCCGGCGGGTGACGAGCTCGTCGCGGAAGTAGCCGAGGTGCGCGACCGGGCCACCGAACGAGGTCAGTCCGAGGCGCGTGAACGCCCCGAGCACCTCGCGCGCCGAGCCCTCGTGCGGTTGATCGGTCACACGGCGAACCCTACCCAGCCGCGGTGAACGGCAGGGTCGGGTGGCGCTAGACCAGCGACTCGCGCCAGGCCGCGTGCAGCTGGGCGAACTTGCCCGTGCCCGCGATGAGCTCGGCCGGCGTGCCGTCCTCGATGATCCGGCCGTGCTCCATGACGAGCACCCGGTCGGCGATCGCCACCGTCGAGAGCCGGTGGGCGATGATCACCGCCGTGCGGTCGGCCAGCAGGGTCTGCAGGCCGCGCTGCACGAGCCGCTCGCTCGGGATGTCGAGCGAAGCGGTCGCCTCGTCGAGGATCAGCACAGTCGGGTCGGCGAGGAAGGCCCGCGCGAACGAGATCAGCTGCCGCTGCCCGGCCGAGACGCGGCCGCCGCGCTTGTTGACGTCGGTCTCGTAGCCCTGCGGCAGCGACACGATGAAGTCGTGCGCTCCGACGGCGCGCGCGGCGGCCTCGATCTGCTCGCGGCTCGCCTCGGGGTTGCCGAGCGCGATGTTGTCGGCGACGGTGCCCGAGAACAGGTACGCCTCCTGCGTGACCATGACGATCGCGCGCCGCAGATCCTTCGGGTGCATCTTGCGCAGGTCGACGCCGTCGAGCGTCACCGCCCCCTCGGTCGGGTCGTAGAACCGCGCGATGAGCTTCGCGAGCGTCGACTTGCCCGCGCCCGTCGTGCCGACGAGCGCGATCGTCTGGCCAGCCGGGATGCTCAGCTCGAGCTCGGGCAGCACCACCGTCTCGGGGTTGTACGCGAACCGCACGCGGTCGAAGCGCACCGCACCCTTCGCCTTCCACAGGTCGATGGGCGTCGTCGGGTCGGGCACGGAGGGCTTCTCCTCCAGCACGCCAGAGATCTTCTCGAGCGCCGCGGCGGCCGACTGGTACGAGTTGTAGAACATCGCCATCTCCTCCGCCGGGTCGAAGAACCGGCGGGTGTAGAGCACGACGGCGAGCAGCGTGCCGATGAGCAGCTCGCCCTCGACGACCCGGAAGGCGCCGACCACGAGCACCGCGGCCACGGTCACGTTGCCGATGAGCACGAGCCCCGGGTCGAAGATGCCGAACAGCTGGATGACGCGGGCGTTGGCGTGCCGGTAGTCCTCGACGTGCCCGGCGAACTGGGTCGCATTGCGGGGCTCCTTGCGGAACGCCTTCACCGCCCGGATGCCCGTCATGGTCTCGACGAAGTGCACGATGAGGCGGGCTGAGGCGACGCGCGTCTGCCGGAAGAGCTTCTGCGAGCGCACCTGGAACCAGCGCGTGAGCAGCAGCAGCGGCACGAGCGACGCGGCGAGCACGATGCCCGACGTGGGGTCGAGCAGCACGAGCGCCGCCGCGGTGAAGCCCATGTAGATGAGGCCCGACACCAGCTGGTTGAGGCCCGAGTCGAGCAGCTCGCGGATCGAGTCGAGGTCGCTCGTCTGGCGCGCGATGATGCGGCCCGAAGTGTACGACTCGTGGAACTCGAGCGACAGCCGCTGCGTGTGCAGGAAGACCCGCTTGCGCAGGTCGAGCAGGATCGCCTGGCTGAGGCGCGCGCTCATCACCTGGTACAGGGCGATGAGCGCCGCCCCGACGATGCCCGTGAACAGGTAGGCGGCCACGGTCAGCGAGACGGGCATCCAGTCGTTCGACTCGAGCAGAGCCGGCAGGCCCTGGTTGATGCCGAGCGCGATGAGCGCCGGGCCGGCGACCTGCAGCGCGATCGACACCACGATGACGACCATCGTCAGCGCGATGCGCGCTCGTACCGGCCGCACGAGCGAGCCGAGCAGCCGCAGCGAGCGGGCGCGGATCTGCCTCGACTCGGCGCGCGTGTAGTTGGAGCGCTCCTCGCCCTCCACACCGGTGACGCTCATCGGGCCACCTCCCCTCGTGGAATGTCGGTACTGGAGTCGATGACGCGCGACTCCCGGTCGATGGCATCGCGGCGCCGGCTCTCGCGCTCGGCCTGGCTGAGCTCGCGGTCGGCGCGCTCTGCCGCGGCGAGCTCCTCGTCCTCGAGCGACGAGATCACGTAGCGGTAGTGCTCGTTGCGCTTGAGCAGCTCGCTGTGCGTGCCGACGTCGGTGATGCGACCCTCCTGCAGCAGGGCGACCCGGTCGGCCATCTGCACGGTCGAGGGGCGGTGGGCCACGATGAGCCCGGTCGTCGTCGCGAGCACGCGGCGCAGCGCCGCCTCGACGAGAGCCTCGGTGTCGACGTCGAGCGCGCTGAGCGGGTCGTCGAGCACGAGCACGGCAGGGTTCGCGGCGACCGCGCGCGCGAGCGCGAGCCGCTGGCGCTGACCGCCCGACAGGCTGAGCCCCTCCTCCCCCACGGTCGTGTCGACGCCGTCGGGCAGGCCGTGCACGAAGTCGGCCTGGGCGATGTCGAGCGCCTCGGCGAGCACGCGCTCGGCCTCGGCCGCCGCCTCGGGCGACGAGTCCTCGGTCAGGTCGGGTCGGCCGAGCAGCACGTTGTCGCGCACGCTCGCCGAGAACAGCGTCGCGTCCTCGAACGCCATCGCGATGTGGCGCCGCAGCTCCTCGCGCGAGAGGTCGCGGATGTCGACGCCGTCGAGCAGCACTCGCCCCTCGGACACGTCGTACAGCCGGGTGGCGAGCGCCGTCATCGTCGTCTTGCCGCTGCCCGTGACACCGACGAGGGCCATGGTCTCGCCGGGCTCGAGCTCGAGGGTGACGCCGTTCAGGATTCCGGGCTGGTCGGCGGGAGCATCCTGGTACCGGAACACCACGTTCTCGAACGTGAGCCGACCGCTCGGCGCCGCGATGCTGACCGGCGTGTCGGGGTCGGTGATGGCGTTGACCTCGTCCATGACCTCGAAGAAGCGGTCGGTCGCGGCGCGGGTATCGTAGGTCATCGCCAGCAGGAAGCCGATCGACTCGATCGGGAACCGCAGCACGGTCGCCGTGGCGAAGAACGCGAACAGCTCGCCGACGCTCAGCTCGCCGTTCGCCGCGAGGGCGACGCCGCCGAGCAGGCAGAGCGCGAACGCGACGTCGGGGATCAGGATGAGCCAGAACCAGATGCCAGCGATCGCCTTCGCCTTGTCGATCTCGGTGGCGCGCAGCAGCTCGGCCTGCTCGGCGAACTTCAGCAGCGAGTGCTTGCCGCGCCCGAAGGCCTTCAGCACGCGGATGCCATGCACGCTCTCCTCGACCGCCGTGGCGAGGTCGCCCTGCTGGTCCTGCGCGTGCCGGGCGATGACCGAGTACTTCTGCTCAAAGAGGTAGCCGTAGATCCACAGCGGCACGCTCATCGCGAAGAACAGCAGGCCGAGCCAGAGGCTCCAGCTGAACAGCACGACGAAGCCGATGACGATCGTGATGCCGTTGACGATGAGCAGCACGAAGCCGAACGACAGCCAGCGGCGGATCAGGTTCAGGTCGCTGACGGCGCGGCTGAGCAGCTGCCCCGACTGCCAGCGGTCGTGGAAGGCGACCGGGAGGTCCTGCAGCTGCGCGTACAGCCCGTTGCGCATGCGCGCCTCGATGTGCGTACCGGGCGTCAGCACGAAGAAGCGGCGCAGAGCGATGAAGACGGCCTCGAGGATGCCCAGCGCGAGCACCGCGATGGCGGCCGGCCAGATCTGGCTCGGGTCGCCGGTCGCGAGCGGCCCGTCGACGAGCCCCTGCAGCACGAGCGGGATCGCGAGCGCGATGACGCCAGCGAGCAGGGCCGCGACCATGCCGGCGTAGATCCACGGCATGGCCGGCTTCGCATAGGGCAGGATGCGCGCCAGCGCCCGAGCCGTGCTCAGGCGGGGCGGCGCGGGCGCGGGGGCCGCG
>JAIWOM010000160.1 GCA_020216895.1 Microcella sp. | reverse complement strand
TGGCGGCCTCGGCCGGGGTCAACTCGCGCTCGTCGCTCACGCGGTCACCCTACCGAGCGGCCGCGCGGGCCGGGAGGGTCCCGCGGGCCGCGCCCCGCATCCGCAGCCCGGAACACCGCGCCCGGAATACACCCAGGCCGCATCGGCTTGACTCTCAGCGTGACCTCCGCACTGTTCTCCCCCCTGACCCTCCGCCCCGCGCTCCCTGGGGAGCTGACCCTGCGCAACCGCCTCTGGGTGTCGCCGCTGTGCCAGTACACGGCCGTGGAGCAGGACGGCGTGCCGACCGACTGGCACCTCGTGCACCTCGGCTCGTTCGCCCGCGGCGGTGCCGGCCTCGTCGTCGCCGAGGCGACCGCGGTCGTGCCGGAGGGGCGCATCAGCCCGCACGACACCGGCATCTGGAACGACGCACAGGTCGCCGCCTGGCGCCGCGTCACCGACTTCATCCACTCCCAGGGCGCGGCGGCGGGCATCCAGCTCGCGCACGCCGGCCGCAAGGCCTCCGTCTATCCCGAGTGGGGTGCGATGAGCACCGGCGCCTCCGGCTCGGGCACGGTGCCCGTCGAGCTCGGCGGCTGGCAGACCGTGTCGGCCTCGGCGATCGCGTTCGAGGGGTATGCCGAGCCGGTCGCCCTCGACGCGCAGGGCATCCGCGACCTCGTCGCCGCCTTCGCCGACTCCGCCCGCCGCAGCGTGGAGGCCGGCTTCGACCTGGTCGAGATCCACGCGGCCCACGGCTACCTGCTGCACCAGTTCCTCTCGCCGCTGTCGAACCGCCGCGACGACGAGTGGGGCGGCAGCCTCGAGAACCGCGCCCGCCTGCTGCTCGACATCGTGCGCGCCGTGCGCGCGGCCGTCGACGTGCCGATCCTCGTGCGGTTCTCGGCGAGCGACTGGGTCGACGACGACTGGCTGGCGGCGCACGACCTCGCCGACAGCGGCGACGGGGCTGACACGATCCGGGGGTGGAACGAGCACGACACCGCCATCGTCGCCGCATGGGCGCAGGATGCGGGGGCCGACCTCTTCGACATCTCCTCGGGTGGTCTCGTGCGCGCGCGCATCGAGGTGGGCCCGGGCTACCAGGTGCCCTTCGCCGAGACGGTGGGCCGCGAGGGCGACGTGCTCGTCAACGCGGTCGGGCTCATCACCGAGCCCGCCCAGGCGGAGGAGATCGTCGCCTCCGGCCGCGCCGACGCCGTCATGATGGGGCGCGAGTTCATGCGCGACCCGCACGCCCCCCTGCGCTTCGCCCGCGCCCTCGGCGCCGAGGTCGACGGGGTGCCCGTCGGCACGCCGCCGCAGTACCGCCGCGCCTACCGCTAGGCCGGTCTACCGCCCGCGGCGCTGCGTCGCGTCCTGCACCTCGCCGACGAGCTCCTCGATGATGTCCTCGAGGAAGAGCACGCCGGTCGTGCGCCCCTCGGCGTCGGCCGCGCGGGCGACGTGAGCGCCCGTGCGCCGCATGACGGCGAGCGCGTCCTCCAGCTCGGTCGTCGCGAGGATCGACACCAGGCGACGGATCCGCTTCGGCGGCACCGGGTCGTCGAGCTCGTCGTCGGGCAGGTCGATGACGTCCTTCAGGTGCAGGTAGCCGGTCGGCTCGCCCGCGTCGTCGACGAGCACGTAGCGGCTGAACCCGCGCTGCGCGACCGCGCGCTCGATGTCGAGAGCGCTCGCGTCCTCCGGCAACGAGGTGAGGGCATCCATCGGCAGCGCCACATCGGCGACCACCTTGTTCGTGAACTCGAACGCGGCGCTGAGGGCGCCGGTCGTATCGGTCAGCAGGCCCTCGCGCGTCGACTGGCGCACGATCGTCTCGACCTCGTCGAGGGTGAACGCGCTCGCGGCCTCGTTCTTCGGCTCCACGCCGAACATCCGCAGCACGCCGTTCGCGATCGCGTTCAGGCCGCGGATGACCGGGCCGAAGATGCGCGACACCAGCACCAGCGGCGGCGCGAGGATGAGCACGGCACGCGTCGGCAGCGAGAACGACAGGTTCTTCGGCACCATCTCGCCGAACACCACGTGCAGGTAGGTCACCAGCAGCAGGGCGATCGTGAAGGCGATGCCAGCGATCCACTCCGCGCTCAGGCCGGTGAGACCGAGCGGGATCTCGAGCAGGTGCTTGATGGCCGGCTCGGAGACGTTCAGGATCAGCAGCGAGCAGATCGTGATGCCGAGCTGGCAGGTGGCGAGCATGAGAGTGGCATGCTCCATCGCCCAGAGGGCGGTTTTCGCGGCGCGCGAGCCGGCCTCGGCGCGCGGCTCGACCTGCGAGCGCTTCGCGGCCACGACCGCGAACTCGGCACCGACGAAGAAGGCATTCGCCGCGAGCAGGACGAACAGCCAGGCGATGCCCCACCAGTCGGACTCGGTCATCGGGCACCCCCCTCGGTCGGAGCGTCGACCGGTCGCGCGGCGGGCAGCGCGATCTCGCCCGTGGCGATCGGGGTGAAGCGCACGCGGTCGATGCGCCGGCCATCCAGCCGCTCGATGCGGAACGTGCCCGCGGCGGTCTCGACGGTGTCGCCGACCTCGGGCAGGCGGCCGAGCTCGGCCATCAGGTAGCCGCCCACGGTCTCCCACGGGCCGTCGTCGGGCACCGTGACGCCCGCGCGGTCGGCGAGCTCATCGGGGCGGAGGATACCGGGGAACGTCAGCCAGTTGCGCGAGCGGACGACGTCGACGCGCGCGCGGTCGTGCTCGTCGCTCACCTCGCCGACGAGCTCCTCGACCAGGTCTTCGAGCGTCGTGACGCCCGCGGTGCCGCCGTACTCGTCGACGACCACCGCCATCTGGTAGCCGCGGCCGCGCAGCTCGGCGAGCAGGGTGTCGAGCACCATCGTCTCGGGCACACGCAGGGCCTCGGTCTGCAGCGCCGATGCCGGAACCTCGGCACGGCGGTCGCGCGGAACGGCGACGGCCTGCTTGACGTGGACCAACCCGACGATGTCGTCGATCGACTCGTCGTAGACCGGGAACCGCGAGTGGCCGGTGGTGCGGGCCAGCTCGATGACAGCCTGGGCGCTGTCGCCGCGCTCGACCGCCTCGATGCGCGGGCGGGGGGTCATGACGTCCTGCGCCGTGAGCTGCGAGAACGCGAGCGTGCGCGAGAGCAGCGTCGCGGTGTCCTTGTCGAGGCTACCGTGGCTCGCCGAGCGGCGGACGAGGGCCGCGAGCTCCTCGGCCGTGCGGGCCCCGCTCAGCTCCTCCTTCGGGTCGACGCCCATCGATCGCAGGATCGCGTTGGCCGAGCCGTTGAGCAGCAGGATCGCCGGGCGGAAGACGGCGGTGAACGCCCGCTGGAAGGGCACGACGACCTTCGCCGTCTGCCGCGGCAGGCTCAGGGCGAAGTTCTTCGGCACGAGCTCGCCGACGATCATCGACAGCAGAGTCGCGATGACCACGGCCGTGATCGAGCCGACGATCGGCACCGCCCCGGCGGGCAGCCCGGTGGCGGTGAGGGGGCCGGCCAGCAGGCTCGAGATCGCGGGCTCCATGAGGAAGCCGGTGAGGAGCGTGGTGAGCGTGATGCCCAGCTGCGCGCTCGACAGGTGCGTCGAGGTGATCTTCAGCGCCGCGATGGTCGGGCCGAGGCGCTTCTCGCCGCGCGCGCGACGCGCCTCGAGCTCGGAGCGGTCGAGGTTGATGAGGGCGAACTCGCTCGCCACGAAGAAGCCGGTGCCGACGGTGAGGAGGATGCCCGCGAGCACTCCGATCCAGTCAGAGCCCATGCGCGCCTCCTCGCGTCGGCGAGGGACTATGGCTGGGGTCGTCGGCGGCTGCGGGGCAGCTGGTACTCGGGGGCTCCATAACGTGAGCAGTATATCCATGGCCCCCGCACAGGGCACCGGGAAAGAAGGCGGGGAATTAAGCCGCCGGATGGCCCCCGGAGGCGGGAACAGCGCTCAAGAACGGTTAAGCTTGTCCGGGCGACGCCAGGGACGGCGCCGTCAGATCAAGACCCATCGATGCGAATTGAAAGTGGGCGGTCGGCTGTGTCAAGCCAAGTGACCGGAGTCGGCCCTGACGGCAACGCCGCGGGCGAATTCGGGGCCAACGAGTGGCTCGTGGACGAGCTGTACGAGCAGTACAAGGTCGACAAGAACAGCGTCGACCCCTCGTGGTGGCCCATTCTCGAGAAGTACCACGCCTCCACGACCGGCGGCGCGGCCCCGGCGCCCGAGGCCCCGGCAGCGGCATCCGTCGCCCCCG
>JAIWOM010000159.1 GCA_020216895.1 Microcella sp. | reverse complement strand
CAAGCGGGCCTCCGACATCCGCACGACCCTGGCGGACATCCCCGGCCTCGGGCCCGCGCGCATCCGCGAGCTGCTGCAGCGCTTCGGCTCGGTCGCGCGGCTCCGGGCCGCCACCGTCGACGAGCTCGCGGCCGTGCCCGGCATCGGTCCGACGACCGCCGAGGCCGTCCGCCGCGCGCTCCGCGACGGCGGGTAGGCTGGGATCCCCGAGCGAGGAACGCCCACGATGCCCGACTCCGTCCCCCACGACGTCCTGATCGTCACCGGCATGTCCGGCGCGGGACGCTCCACCGTCGCCAACGCCCTCGAGGACATCGGCTGGTACGTCGTCGACAACCTCCCGCCCCAGATGCTGCGGCCGCTCGTCGATCTCGCCGTGCACCCGGGCAGCGCCCTGCCCCGCATCGCCGCGGTCGTCGACGTGCGCGGCGGGCGCCTGTTCAGCGATCTCGCGCACATCATCCGCGAGCTCCGCGAGCGCACGAGCCTGCGCGTCGTGTTCCTCGAGGCGACGGATGCGGCGCTCGTGCGCCGCTTCGAGCAGGTTCGACGCCCGCATCCGCTGCAGGAGGGCGGCACGCTGCTCGACGGCATCGCCCGCGAGCGCGAGCGCATGATCGAGGTGCGCGAGCAGGCCGACATCATCATCGACACCACCGAGTTCAACATCCACCAGCTCGCGACGACCGTCACCGAGATCTTCACGGCGCAGGGCGATACGGGCGTGAAGGTGACCGTCGAGAGCTTCGGGTTCAAGTACGGCACGCCGAGCGATGCCGACATGGTCGCCGACGCGCGCTTCCTGCCGAACCCGTTCTGGCAGCCCGAGCTGCGGGCCGCGAACGGTCTGGATGCCCCGGTGAGCGACTACGTGCTCGCCCAGGAGGGCGCCATGGAGTTCCTCGACGCGTTCGAGGCGATGCTGCGGCCGGTGCTCGCCGGGTACGCCCGCGAGAACAAGCGGCACGCCACGATCGCCATCGGCTGCACGGGCGGCAAGCACCGCTCGGTAGCCCTCGTGCAGCAGCTCGCCGAGCGCCTCCGGCAGGGATCGCCCGTCACCGTGACCGTGAAGCATCGCGACCTCGGACGCGAGTAAGGTCGAAGGCTGAGCATCAGGACGAACGGAAGGGACGGCCGCCGTGGCATTGACCGCTGAGGTGAAGCAGGAGCTCGCGCAGGTGGCGGTCACGAAGACGACCGTCCGCGCGGCCGAGCTCGCCGCGATCCTCCGGTTCGCCGGCGGTCTGCACCTGATCTCCGGCCGTGTGGCCGTCGAGGTCGAGCTCGACTCGCCCGACATCGCGCGGCGCGTGCGCCGCGACATCGCCGAGCTGTACGGCACCCGCAGCGACGCCTCGATCCTGTCGCCCGGCGGCATCCGCAAGGCTCCCGCGTATGTCGTGCGGGTGCTTGACGGGGGAGAGACGCTGGCCCGTCAGACCGGGCTCCTCGACGCCCGGCGCCGCCCCGTGCGCGGACTGCCCAACAAGCTGACGACGGGCTCCCGCGAGGAGCTCGCCGCCGTCTGGCGCGGCGCATTCCTCGCCCATGGCTCGCTGACCGACCCCGGCCGCTCAGCGGCGCTGGAGGTCACCTGCCCCGGCAACGAGTCGGCCATGGCGCTCGTCGGGGCCGCGGGACGCCTCGGCATCGCGGCCAAGGCCCGCGAGGTGCGCGGCGTCCACCGTGTCGTGATCCGCGACGGCGAGAAGATCAGCGCCATGCTGCGCCTCATGGGCGCCGCGGCGACCGTCACCGCCTGGGAGGAGCTGCGGGCCCGGCGCGAGGTCCGCGCCACCGCCAACCGGCTCGTCAACTTCGACGACGCCAACCTCCGGCGATCGGCGCAGGCCGCGGTCGCCGCCTGCGCCCGTGTCGAGCGCGCCCTGGAGATCCTCGGCGACGACCTGCCCGAGCACCTGCGCTACGCGGGGCAGCTGCGCCTCGATCACCGCGACGCCAGCCTCGACGAGCTCGGCCACCACGCCGACCCGCCCATGACCAAGGACGCCGTCGCCGGGCGCATCCGCCGCCTGCTGGCGATGGCAGACAAGCGGGCCGAGCAGCTGGGCATCCCGGGCACCGACGCGAACCTGCCCGCCGACCTCGACCTCGCCTGAGCGCCGCCGCTCACGGGGTGCTCCGGGAACACTCCCGGCCCCGGGGTTGTTGCCCCGAGTAGACTGGCGCACCGTCAGCGCGGCGCTCCGAACCGTCGGAGCCCGGACGCCCCAACAGCGAGGAGACACCGCTCTCATGACCGTCTACACCTTGCCCGAGCTCGGCTACGACTACGCCGCCCTCGAGCCCCACATCAGCGCTCGCATCATGGAGCTGCACCACTCGAAGCACCACGCCGCCTACGTGGCGGGCGCCAACGGCGCTCTCGAGGCAATGGCCGAGGCGCGCGAGACCGGTGCGTTCGCCAACATCAACCGGCTCGAGAAGGATCTCGCCTTCCACCTCGGCGGCCACATCAACCACTCGATCTTCTGGACCAACCTCTCGCCCGATGGGGGCGACAAGCCCACCGGTGAGCTGGCCGCGGCGATCGACGAGTTCTTCGGCTCGTTCGACAAGTTCGTCGCGCACTTCACCGCCGCGTCGATGGGCATCCAGGGCTCCGGCTGGGGAGTGCTGAGCTGGGACCCGATCGGGCGCCGGCTCATCATCCAGCAGCTGTTCGACCAGCAGGGCAACACCGCGCAGGCCACCGTGCCGCTGCTGCAGCTCGACATGTGGGAGCACGCCTTCTACCTGGACTACGTGAACGTGAAGGCCGACTACGTGAAGGCGTTCTGGAACATCGTCAACTGGCAGAACGTCGCCGACCGCTTCGTCGCGGCACGCTCGACGACGGACGGGCTCCTGCTACTGTCATAGCAGGCGTCGTGGCCGGGGCTGATGCCCCGGCCATCGTCTTTTCTGCACCACCACAACCACCACCTCTACCACCACACCCCGGCGCCCCCGTGCCGGAGCAACAGGAGTACCCGTGAGCGTGAAAGTCGGCATCAACGGATTCGGCCGCATCGGCCGCAACTACCTCCGGGCGGCTCTCGCCCAGGGCAGCGACCTCGAGATCGTGGCAGTCAACGACCTGTCCGACAACGAGGCGCTCGCCCACCTCCTCAAGTACGACTCGGTCGGCGGCCCCCTCGGCCACGAGGTGAGCCACGACGGCGACTCGATCACCGTCGGCGGCCGCAGCATCCGCGTCTTCGAGGAGCGCGACCCGGCAGCGCTGCCGTGGGGCGACCTCGGTGTCGACATCGTCATCGAGTCGACCGGTCGCTTCACCAACGCGGAGGACGCCCGCAAGCACATCGCCGGCGGCGCCAAGAAGGTGCTCATCTCGGCTCCCGCGACGGGTGACGACGCCACGATCGTCATGGGCGTCAACGAGGAGACCTACGACCCGGCGACGGACGTCATCATCTCGAACGCCTCCTGCACCACGAACTGCCTCGCGCCGCTCGCCAAGGTGTTCAACGACGCCTTCGGCATCGAGCGCGGCTTCATGATGACGGCCCACGCCTACACGGCCGACCAGAACCTGCAGGACGGCCCGCACAAGGACCTCCGCCGTGCCCGCGCCGCCGCGGTCAACATCGTGCCCGCATCCACCGGTGCCGCGAAGGCGATCGGCCTCGTGCTGCCCGAGCTCAACGGCAAGCTCAGCGGCTCGTCGTACCGCGTGCCGGTTCCCACCGGCTCGATCGTCGACCTCACGATCGTCACCCCGACCGCGGGTCTGACCGTCGACGCGATCAACGCCGCGTACCGCGCCGCCGCGAGCGAGGGCCGCCTGGCCGGCTACCTCCAGTACACGGAGGACCCGCTGGTCTCGAGCGACATCCAGCTCAACCCGCACTCGTCGATCTTCGACTCGGAGCTCACCAACGTCAGCGGCACGCTCGCGAAGGTCTCGGCCTGGTACGACAACGAGTGGGGCTACTCGAACCGCCTCGTCGACCTGACCGAGTACGTCGCCGCCCGTCTGTAACCCGCTCCCGCGCCCACCCCCGGAGGACTCCATGAGCCTGCGCTCCCTCGCGTCCCTCGGCGATCTCGCCGGTCGCCGCGTCATCGTCCGGTGCGATCTCAACGTGCCGCTGAAGGATGGCGCGGTGACCGACGACGGGCGCATCCGCGCCTCGCTGCCCACGCTGCGCGCCCTCACGGGCGCCGGCGCGCGAGTGGTCGTCGTGTCGCACCTCGGCCGCCCCGAGGGCGCGCCCGACGAGCGCTACAGCCT
>JAIWOM010000158.1 GCA_020216895.1 Microcella sp. | reverse complement strand
CGCCGCACCGCCTCGGGCGCCCTGCTCATCGACGATGCCGCGGCGTCGACCCCGGTCGAGGCGCGCGCCGCGCTCCGCGTGCTCGCCGACATCGCGCGCGACCGCCGCCGTTCGTTCGCGGTCATGGGGGAGCTCGACACGTCTCCCGCCGACTGGTTCGACGAGCATGACGCCCTCGGTCGCATCGTCGTGCGGCTCGATGTCTCGCAGCTGATCGTCATCGGGCACGGCGCCCGGCACCTGCACAACGCGGCCGGGCTCGAGGGCTCGTGGGATGGCGAGTCGATGCTCGTCGACACCCTCGACGACGCATACGATGTGCTCCGTGCGCGACTCGATCCCGAGGACGTGGTGCTGGTGACCGCCGGCGCCCGAACCGCTCTCGGCGACCTCGTCGACCGCCTCGTGGCGGGTGACGCATGATCGCGCTGCTTCTCGCCGGTGCGTTCTCGCTGGCTTTCACGCTCTTCCTGACCCCGGTCTTCATCCGGCTGTTCAAGGCGCTCGAGTGGGGCCAGTTCATCCGCGACGACGGCCCGCAGTCGCACCACACGAAGCGCGGCACGCCGACCATGGGCGGCATCGTCTTCATCCTCGGCGCCGTGCTCGGCTACTTCTTCGGCCACCTGGTGACCGGTGAGCGGGTGACCGTCAGCGCGCTCCTCGTGCTGCTGCTCATGGTGGGCCTCGGGGTCGTCGGCTTCATCGACGACTTCACCAAGACCCGCAAGCAGCGCAGCCTCGGGCTCGGGGGCTGGGCGAAGATCGCCGGCCAGGCGATCGTCGCGACAGTGTTCGCGGTGCTTGCCCTCTCGTTCCCCGACGAGAACGGCATGACGCCCGCCTCGACCGCGATCTCGGCGGTCCGCGACATCCACTGGCTCGACCTCGCGGTGTTCGGCTCGATCGGCGCCGTCATCGCGTTCGCGATCTGGGTGAACATCATCGTGGTGAGCACCTCGAACGCCGTCAACGTGGCCGATGGCCTCGATGGCCTGGCCACGGGCGCCTCGATCCTCTCGGTCTCGGCGTACATCTTCATCGCGTTCTGGCAGTTCAACCAGGCCTGCGGCAGCGAGGCCCTCGACCCCGGCAACGCCTACCGCTGCTACGAGGTGCGCGACTCGCTCGACCTCGCCATCGTCGCGGCCGCGATCGCGGCCGGCCTCATCGGCTTCCTCTGGTGGAACACCTCGCCCGCCCAGATCTTCATGGGCGACACCGGCTCGCTCGCCATCGGCGGCGCGCTCGCGGCCCTGGCGATCCTCACCCGTACCGAGCTGCTGCTGGTGCTCATCGGCGGCCTCTTCCTCATCGTCACCGGCTCGGTGATCGTGCAGCGCGCCTACTTCAAGATCACGAAGGGCAAGCGCATCTTCCTGATGAGCCCGCTGCACCACCACTTCGAGCTCAAGGGCTGGGCCGAGGTCACGGTCGTCGTGCGCTTCTGGCTGATCGGCGGCTTCTTCGTCGCCGTCGGCGTCGGCCTGTTCTACCTCGAATGGGTCAGCCAGTAGTGGCTGCGCGCCTCGATGATCTGACGAGCTGGCACGCCGACTGGACGGGCCTGCGCGTGCTCGTGCTCGGCCTCGGCGTGACCGGCTTCGCCGTCGCCGACACGCTTGCCGAGCTGGGCTGCGCGGTGCGCGTCGCGGCGCATCGGCCCGACCCCGACCGCGCCCGCATCCTGCCGGTCATCGGGGTCGAGCTGCTCGAGCTCGCCGCGGCCGACGAGGTGCCCGCGGGCTTCACCGAGCACGAGCCCGACCTGGTCGTCGTCTCCCCGGGCTTCCTGCCCGAGCATCCGCACATCGTCTGGGCGCGCGAGCGCGGCCTTCCGATCTGGAGCGACATCGAGCTCGCCTGGCGCGTCCGCGACAAGGTGGCCCCGCCCGCCGACTGGGTGCTCATCACCGGCACGAACGGCAAGACCACGACGACCCAGCTGACAGCGACGATGCTGCAGGAGGACGGCCGTCGGGTCGCGCCGTGCGGCAACATCGGCATCCCCGTCCTCGACGCCGTGCGCGACCCCGCCGGATTCGACGTGCTGGTGGTCGAGATCTCCAGCTTCCAGCTGCACTGGCTGCCGACGAGCGGCCCGGGTGCTCCGCTCCCCGCCGCGAGCGTGTGCTTGAACCTCGCCGAGGACCACTACGACTGGCACGGCAGCGCGGAGGCCTACGCGGCGGCGAAGGCCAAGGTCTACGAGAACACCCGCATCGCCTGCGTCTACAACCGCGACGACGCCGCGACGATCCGCATGGTCGAGAACGCCGAGGTGCAGGAGGGCTGCCGCGCCATAGGCTTCGGCACCGACACCCCCGGCATGAGCGATGTCGGCGTCGTCGACGACCTGCTCGTCGATCGCGCCTTCCTCGACGACCGTCGCACGACCGCCCTCGAGCTGGCGCAGCTCTCCGACGTCGCCGCGGCCGGCCTGGCGACCCCGCACGGGCTCGCCAACAGCCTCGCGGCCGCTGCCCTCGCGCGCGCTCTCGGCGCGGCGCCAGCGTCGGTGCGGGATGCCCTCCGCCGGTTCCGCGTCGACCACCACCGCACCGAGCTCATCACGGTGGTCGACGAGATCGCCTGGGTCGATGACTCGAAGGCGACGAACCCGCACGCGGCCGCCTCGGCCCTCCGCGCCTACCGCTCGGTGGTGTGGATCGTGGGCGGACTTCTCAAGGGCGTCGACCTCGCCCCGCTCGTCGTGGAGCACCGCGACCGGCTCCGGGCCGCCGTCCTCATCGGTGTCGACCGCTCGGCGGTGCGCGCGGCGTTCGAACGACACGCGCCCACGGTGCCGCTCTTCGAGGTCGAGCACGACGACACTGGTCAGGTGATGCCGACCGCGGTCCGCCTGGCTGCCCAGGCTGCCCAGGGCGGCGACACGGTGCTCCTGGCCCCGGCCGCGGCATCCATGGACCAGTTCGTCGACTATGCCGACCGCGGGCGCCAGTTCGCCCAGGCCGTGCGGAACCACACAGAGGGGGAGGCCCATGACGACGGTCCGCCCACCGCTGGGTCGACCGGGGTCTGAGCCCGGCGCGCCGGAGCCCGGCCGCGGCGCTGTTCCCGCGGTGGTGGCCGTGCGCCGCCTGTTCGGGGTCACCGACCCCGACGCGATGATCGTCGTCGGCACCGTGGTCTTCCTGGTGCTCTTCGGCCTCGTCATGGTGCTCTCGTCGTCGGCGGTCATCTCGGCCCAGGCGAACGAGGGCGACTTCTTCGCGGTGTTCCTCCGGCAGGGGCTGTTCGCCCTGGCGGGCATCCCGCTCATGCTGGTCGTGTCCCGCATCTCCCCGCGCTTCTGGCGCAAGCACGCGCGGCACGCTGTCATGCTCGGTCTCGCCCTGCAGGTGCTCGTCTTCACCGGCCTCGGCTACGACTACGGCGGCAACCGCAACTGGATCACCCTGTTCGGCTTCTCCGCTCAGCCCTCGGAGTTCCTCAAGCTCGCCCTCGCGGTATGGCTCGCCACGGTGCTGGCCGACCGCGCGAACGCCTTCCCCGACCTCAAGAGCGTGGTGATTCCAGCGCTCCCCGTCTCGGGCGTCGCGATCCTCATGGTGCTCGCGGGCCAGGACCTCGGCACGGCCTCGATCATGATCGCGATCGTGCTCGCCGCCCTGTTCTTCGCCGGGGCGCCGCTGCGCTGGCTGGGCGGCATGGTCGCCGTCCTGGCCGTCGGCGCTGTGCTGTTCGCGACGAGCTCCGCCTCGCGCTCGAGCCGCATCGACGTCTGGCTCAACGGCTGCGCGCCGGAGGACTACGAGTTCACCTGCTGGCAGTCGGTGCACGCGCTGTGGGCGCTCGGCTCCGGCGGCCTGTTCGGCGTGGGTCTCGGCAACTCGGCCACCAAGTGGCGCTGGCTGCCGCACGCGGAGAGCGACTTCATCTTCGCGATCATCGGCGAGGAGCTCGGCCTGATCGGTGCCGTCGTGGTGTTGGCACTGTTCGCGGTGCTCGCGGTCGCGCTCATGCGCATGGTGCGCCGCCACGTGGACCCCTTCGCCCGCATCGCGACCGGCGCGATCATGGTGTGGATCGTCGGTCAGGCCTTCGTCAACATCGCGGTCGTGCTCGGCATGCTGCCGGTGCTCGGCGTTCCGCTGCCCTTCATCTCCGCGGGCGGGTCGGCTCTGCTCGCTTCGCTCCTCGCGATCGGGGTGGTCGTCTCGCTCTCGCGCGAGCTGCCCGAACCGCGCCTCCACCCCGCGACGTCGACCGCACCGCCCGTCGCGCCCCGCGCCCCGCGCGGCCCGCGGA
>JAIWOM010000157.1 GCA_020216895.1 Microcella sp. | reverse complement strand
TGACCGGGGTGCTCGGCGAGCTCCTCATCACCGCCGGTGTCGTCGTCATGCTCTTCCTCGGCTGGTACCTCTGGTTGAACGACATCGTCGTCGGATCCGGCCAGCAGGTCGCCGCCGAGGAGGTCCAGGAGGAGCTGCAGGCCCGCTGGGAGCGCGGGGAGGGAACGGCCGAGCGCCCGGCCGATCCGGGAGAGCCCGTCGTCACCCCCGAGCCGACCCGCGAGGGAGAGGTCTTCGGGGCCCTCATCGTTCCGCGCTTCGGTGCGGAGTGGAAGCGCTCGATCGCCTCGGGCGTCGACGTCGAGACGGTGCTCAACAGCTGGACCGTCGGCGTCGGTCACTACATCGGCACGCAGATGCCGGGCGAAGTCGGCAACTTCGCCCTGGCCGGGCACCGCTGGACGTACGGCAGCGCCTTCGGCGACATCGACTCCTTCCGGCTCGGCGACAAGATCTACGTCGAGACGGTCGATGGCTGGTACCAGTACGGCTTCCGCGGGCTGGAGTACGTGTGGCCCTCGGGGGTCGACGTGCTCGAGCCGGTTCCCGCGGCTCCCGGCGTCGCCCCGACCGATCGGGTCCTGACCCTCACCAGCTGCAACCCGCCCTGGTCGACGGCCGAGCGCATCATCGCCTACGCGGCCTACGAGACGTGGTACCCGCGCGCCGGCGGTCCCCCGCCCGAGATCTCGTCGCTCGTCGAGGCCGGGCGATGAGCCCGGCGGGCCGCGGAAGGACGGTCTGATGTACGCAGCGCTGTGGCGCATCCTCCCCGGCCCCGTCTGGGTGCGGGTGCTGATCCTGATCCTGCTCGCCGCGGTGGTCATCGCGGCCCTCGTCCAGTGGGTGTTCCCGTGGGCGGCCGATCTCCTGCTGCCGCAAGACTCATCCGTCGGAGGTCCGTGACGTGCGCGTGCTCGTGATCGACAACTACGACAGCTTCGTCTACACCCTCGACGGCTACCTGCAGCAGCTCGGTGCGGAGACCACGGTGATCCGCAACGATGCCGTGCCGGAGGCGGAGGCCGCCGCGCTCATCGCCGACTACGACGCGGTGCTCGTCTCGCCCGGTCCCGGGAATCCGGCGTCGGCGGGCATCTCGATCGCCGTCGTGCGGGCGGCGCTCGCCGCCCAGACGCCGCTGCTCGGGGTGTGCCTCGGCCACCAGGCCATCGCCGAGGCCCTCGGCGCGACGGTGAGCCACGCTGATGAGCTCATGCACGGCAAGACCTCGCAGGTGCAGCACGACGGCAGCGCCTTCTTCGACGGCGTGCCCGAGAGCTTCCGCGCCACGCGGTACCACAGCCTCGCCATCGTCGATGGAACGGTGCCCGACGAGCTCGTCGTCACCGCGCGCACCGAGGGCGGCATCATCATGGGGGTGCGGCACCGCTCGGCGCCGATGCACGGCGTGCAGTTCCACCCCGAATCGGTGCTGACCGAGGGCGGCTACCGGATGCTCGGCAACTGGCTGGCGGAGGCCGGCCTGCCCAGCGCCGCGGAGACGGCCGTCGGGCTCAGCCCGCTCGTCGCGATCACGCCGCGCGACTGATCCCGCGGCGGAGCTCGGCGATCCCGACCCGACGCCGCGTCACAGCACCCCAGCCGTGCGGCGGGGGATCACCCCTCGCCGGGTGAGCCCTCGAGCCCGCTGCAGTAGCGCAGCGTGACGGCCGAGCCCTGGGGCTGGTCGCCCGGCGGCAGCGACTGCGCGGTCACGTTCTGGCCGCTGCACGAGGCGTCGCCCTCCACGGTGATCTGCAGGCCGAGCGCGGTCAGCTGCGACGAGGCTTCGCCGATCGACAGGTTGCGCACATCGGGCACGGTCACGCGGCCCGTCGAGATCACGAGGTTCACGGTGTCGCCCTCGCGCAGCTCGGTCCCCGTATCCGGATCGGAGCGGATCACGACATCGCGCGCGACGGAGGCCGAGTTCTCGGCGGTGACCGTGCCGAGGGTGAGACCGCGCTCGAGGAGCAGCTGCTCTGCCTCCTCGAGGGTGAGCAGGGTGAGGCTGGGCACGCTGATCCGCTGCGGGCCGGCCGAGACGACGACGCCGATCACCTGACCGGGCGCGACCGTGATGCCCGCCCGCGGATCGGTGCTGATGATCTGCCCCTCGGGCACGGTCGCGCTGACCTCGGTCGAGGGCTGCGGCTGCAGCTCGGCGTCGAGGAGGATCTGCGCACCCTCCTCGTAGTCGAGCCCGACGATGTCGGGCACGGCGACGGCGGTGCCCTGGGCGATGGGCGTGCTCTCGAGGTTGACCGCCCAGAACAGCACGGCGGCGATGACGACGCCGACCACGGCGATGCCGGCCCAGATCCAGGCGACCGGCGGGCGCGACTGGGTACGGCTGCGACGCTCATCGTCGTCGACGCTCAACTGCCGCATCGCCGCTTCGGTGTCGGCGGTCGCCCGCGGGTCGACACCGAACAGGGTGGAGGTGAAGTCGGAGGAGGGGTCGGCCGGCGGCGGGGGCGCCTCGCCCGCGGCCGCGGCCCGGAGCGCGGTGTGGAACTCGCTCGCCGTCTGGAACCGCGCGAAGCGGTCCTTCGTCAGGGCGCGCAGCACGACGGCGTCGACGGCCGGGCTCAGTGCGGGGTTCAGGGTGCTGGGTGCGGCCGGCTGCTCGCTCACGTGCTGGTAGGCGACCGCGACGGCCGACTCGCCCTGGAACGGCGGGCGACCGGTGAGCAGCTCGAAGAGCACCACGCCCGCGGCGTAGAGGTCGGTGCGGGCATCCACGGTCTCGCCGCGCGCCTGCTCGGGCGAGAAGTACTGCGCCGTTCCGAGGATCGTGCTGGTCTGGGCGACCGTCGCGGCGGAGTCGGAGAGGGCCCGCGCGATGCCGAAGTCCATGACCTTCACCTGGCCCGACGACGTCACCATGACATTGCCGGGCTTGATGTCGCGGTGCACGACACCCGCCCGGTGCGAGTACTCGAGGGCGGTCAGGATGCCCTCCGTGATGCGGATCGCCTCGTCCACGGGCAGCGGCCCGTCGGCGATCATGTCCTTCAGCAGACGGCCCTCGATGTACTCCATGACGATGTACGGGACGATCGTCTCGGTGCCATCGGCCTCGGTCGTGACCTCCTCGCCGGCGTCGAACACCCGCACGATCGTGGGGTGCGCCATGCGGGCGGCGGCCTGCGCCTCCTGCCGGAAGCGGGTGCGGAACACGGGCTCGGACGCCAGGCTCGAGCGCAGCAGCTTCACCGCCACGCGGCGACCGAGCTTGGCGTCGGTCGCGAGGTGGACGTCGGACATCCCGCCGGTGCCGATCAGACGGCCCAGCTCGTATCGTCCGGCGATGAGTCGTGCGCCGTGCGCGACCTCGTCCATCGGTGCCTCGGTCTCCTCGGTGAAGGGATGCTGCGCTGCGGTGGTGCCGTGCAGCCGTGGTGCTCTGCTGTGGTGGTCAGTCTAGGCGGGTGAGGGGTGCTCGATTCGGTTCTAGCCGATCGGGATGGCGAGCTCGTTCGACCGCTCGGACCGCAGCGTGGAGCAGATCGCCACGTAGGTGACGCGCAGCTGACCGCTCGCGGCGAGGGTCACGGGCAGCTCGGTCGCCGAGGCCGCGAGCGGCAGTGACGAGCCGGGCGATCCGCCGACGATCGTGAAGTCGTAGCCGGTCAGCGGGAAGCCCGCCGGGCAGGAGGTGTACGCCGGCCAGCTCAGCACGACATCGCTGGAGCCGGGGTACGGTCCGGTGCCCGGGTCGATCGCGAGGTTCGACGGTCGTTCGGGCACCGGGATCGGCGCGTAGAAGAACACCGTGATGACGGCGTTGGGCAGCACCGTGCTGCCGCCGCGCGGGTTGATCTCGTAGGAGAGACCCTCCTGCTCCTTCGACGGAGCGATGTTGCGCACGACCGGGTCGAGCCGCAGGCCGAGCTCGGCCGCGAGGGCCTCGATGGCGGTGCGGGTCTTGCCGATCCACTCCGACTCCACGATCGCGACCGTCTCGACCGTCGGGGTCGGTGACGGGGTATCGCTCTCCGTCGGCTCGACCGTCGGGGTGTCGCTCGGCTCGGGGTCGGGCCCGGGGTTCGGCTGGGCGAACACGGCGATGAGGGCGCCGATGAGGAGCACCACCAGGATGCCGATGAGGGCCACGAGCGGCCACGTCCACGGACTGCGGCGGGTCTCGGTGGGCATCGCCGGGGTCGGGACCGGGCCCACGCTCGGCAGCACGCGCGTGGTGTCCTCGCTGCCGGGCAGCACCGCGGTCGCGGCCGTCGCTCCGCCGGTCAGGATGGCGGGGACGATCGCGGCAGCACCGCCGACGTCTCCGCGCCGCGGCGGGCCGTTCTGCGGG
>JAIWOM010000156.1 GCA_020216895.1 Microcella sp. | reverse complement strand
GCCAGGCCGCCGCCGCTCCTCGTTCCACGACTCCCCGCACGGCGGCGCCGTCCGCCGCGGCGGCCGCGCCCCGGGTGTCCGGAGCCTCCGTGGGCCGCGCGATCGCGAGCAAGGGATTCCCGGCCCTGGTCATGGCCAGCGTCGCGATGCTCCTCGTCGGGACGACGGTTCCCGCCAACGCCCTGTTCGACCCGGAGTCGACCCCCGCCTCCCTCGCCTTCTCCTCGCTGCCGTCGACCGAGGCTGCGACGACCGCTGAGCAGCTCGACGTCGAGGCGCAGGCCATCGAGGGCGAGATGTCCGAGGATCTCGCCACCGCGGCCGCCTCACGCGACGAGTGGGGCGTCACCTCCTACGCCGAGATGCTCCGACTCCGCTACGGCAGCACCAACTACGCGTACACGGCGTCCGGCAGCGGCGCCATCCGCTGGCCCTTCCCCTTCGCGGCGCCGATCACCTCCGCGTTCGGCGAGCGTGCAGCCCCCTGCTACGGGTGCCCCACCTATCACCGCGGCCTCGACTTCGATGCCGGATACGGCGCCCCCGTCGGCGCGATCGCCGACGGCATCGTCATCGCCGTGGGCCGCAGCGCGGCCTACGGCTACCGCGTCGAGATCGAGCACGTCATCAACGGCCAGAAGGTCATGTCGATGTACGCGCACATGATCGACAACAGCTCGGTTCTCGCCGTGGGCGACACGGTGGTCGCGGGCGAGATCGTCGGCGCCGTCGGCAGCACGGGTCTGTCGACCGGCCCGCACCTTCACCTCGAGATCCACGTCGACGATGTGGCGATCGACCCCTTCGCCTGGCTGAAGGCCAACGCCGGCTGACTCTCCCGCACGCGGAAGCGCGGGCCGAGGTGAACCCCGGCCCGCGCTGCGCATCCCCGACCATTCGGTCGAAGCGGTGATCAGTCGGCGGCGATCCAGACCGTGGTGTCGGTCGGCACCATGCCGCCCTCGAGCGGGTTGCTGGCCAGCAGCAGCGCGCCCTCCGGCAGGGCGACCGGCTCCGCGCCCAGGTTGGCGATGACGATGACCGAGCGGTTGCGCAGAGCCACGACGTCGTCGCCGTAGCCGGGCAGCCACTCGACCGCGCCGCTTCCCAGTTCGTGCTGAGCCCGCAGCGACAGCGCCGCGCGGTAGAGCTCGAGAGTCGAGGCGGGGTTGCCGCGCTGCACGTCGCGCGCGAACCGGGCGAAGGTCGCCGGCTGCGGGAGCCAGCTCTCCCCGGAGCCGCTGAATCCGAAGGCCGGGGCGGCGGTCTCCCACGGGATCGGCACGCGGCAGCCGTCGCGGCCGTAGACCTCTCCGTTGGTGCGGTGGAACGTCGGGTCCTCGCGCACGTGGTCGTCGAGCTCGATGACCTCGGGCAGACCGAGCTCCTCGCCCTGGTAGAGGTAGGCGCTGCCCGGCAGAGCGAGCATCAGGGACGAGGCGGCGCGGCCGCGCCTGAGGCCCAGCACCTCATCCGGCTTGTCCTCCGTGCGCGGGCCGATCCCGCTCGCGGGGGTGGCGCCGTAGGTGCTCAGGCCGTACCGGCTGGTGTGGCGCACGACGTCGTGGTTCGACAGCACCCAGGTGCTGGGGGCCCCGACGCTCTGGAACGCGGCGATCGACTCGTCGATCACCGACCGCAGGCGCGGAGCCTCCCAGGGCGTGCCCAGATAGCTGAAGTTGAACGCCTGGTGCATCTCGTCCGGGCGCACCCAGAGCGCGGCTTTGGCGAGCGGCTCGACCCAGGCCTCGGCGCACAGTACTCGGTCGCCCTCGTACTCGGCGAGCACGCGGTGCCAGTCGCGGTAGACGTCGTGCACCTCGGGCTGCGCCCAGTAGGGGACCTCGTCGGGCTTCATCATGCCCTCGGCGAGGCTCTCGCCCGCCCCGGCCTCCGCGATATCCGGCAGACCCTCCTTCTTCATGAGTCCGTGAGCGACGTCGACGCGGAACCCGTCCACGCCGCGGTCGAGCCAGAACCGGAGGATCTGCCGGAACTGCTCCCACACCCAGGGGTTCTTCCAGTTGAAGTCGGGCTGCGAGCTGTCGAAGATGTGGAGATACCACTGGCCGGGCGTCCCGTCGGCCTCGACCACGCGGGTCCACGCGTTGCCCCCGAAGATCGACTGCCAGTTGTTGGGCGGCAGCTCGCCGTGCTCGCCGCGACCCTCGCGGAACATGAACCGGTCGCGCTCCGGTGATCCGGGGCCAGCGGCCAGCGCCTCCTGGAACCACGGGTGGTCGCTCGAGCAGTGATTGGGCACGAGGTCGACGATGACTCGCAGTCCGAGTTCGTGCGCGCGGTCGCGCAGGGCGTCGAAGTCGCCCAGAGTTCCGAAGATCGGGTCGACGTCGCAGTAGTCGCTGACGTCGTAGCCGGCGTCGCGCTGCGGCGAGCGGAAGAACGGCGAGAGCCACACGGCATCGACGCCGAGCTCGCGCAGCGCGGGCAGGCGCTCGGTGATGCCGGCGAGATCGCCGATGCCGTCCCCGGTCGCATCGGCGAACGAGCGCGGGTAGATCTGGTAGATCACGGCCGATCGCCACCACTCCTGGCCCGGTGCGCTGGAGCGGCGGTGGTCGACGGCGGTGTGCAGGATCGAGGTGGTGGACTCGTTCGACATTCCGCCACCCTATGGCACCCCGGAGCGAAAAGTGGAATCGGTTCCATACCGGGATCCCGGTGATTCCGGCGGGGAGACCGGTTCGGAGAGGCCTGCGTCAGGTGCTAATCTTCTCTGGTGCCTTTCGCCGGATGCGGCGAGCGGTCGCGCCCCGATAGCTCAGTGGCAGAGCACTTCCATGGTAAGGAAGGGGTCGTCAGTTCAATCCTGACTCGGGGCTCTGAACCTCCTCCTCGCGGGGAGTTCTGCCCGGCGGGGTAGCTCAGGTGGTTAGAGCACACGGCTCATAATCGTGGTGTCGCGGGTTCGAGTCCCGCCCTCGCTACCGTTTCAGAGACTTCCGTGGCCTGGGCTGGCGCCGTGAACGCTCGTCCGCGTCCACGGGGTTCGAGTCCCGCCCTCGCTACTGTTTCAGGGAATGCTCAGTAGCCCGTTCGCTCGTCCATGAGCCGCTGCAGGTCGGCGAGCACGCCCGCGATCGATTCGCGGCGCTCCTCCTCGGTCTGCTCGATGACCGGTGCGCGGGGAATCAGCCGCGCCTGCATGAGCTCGCCGAGGGTCTCCTCGCGGGCCCGCATGGCGAGCTCGTGCAGGAAGTCCTCGTCGGCGCGTGCCGCCTCCAGCTTCTCGACGACTCCTCGCAGGGTGCGGCTGCGGGCGGCGAGCCGGTCGGCCTCCTCGCGCTTGCGGCGCACTTTCGCGCGGTCGCGCTTCGACGACGCCCGGCGCGTCTCGCGCGCCGTCGGTGCGGCGCGCACGCTCTCCTCCGACAGCCGCACCGCTCCCGCGCGCTGCTCGCTGATGAGGGTCTCGATGGCCTCCCGGGCGAGCGCGAGCGCCTCCTCCTCGTTCCAGTCGACGCCATCGCCCAGGATGCGCCGAATGACGCCGTTCTTCACCGCGAGCCGCAGCGCTGCCACGGCGACGAGGTACCCCTCATCGATCTGGTGGCGCAGGTCGCGCGGCAGCTCCGGCGGTCGCGTGCCGACCACGGGGGCAGAAGCGGGCCAGAAGCGCATGATCACTCTCGCGGCGGAGGGAAGGGGTGCCTCCAGGGTAGGCCTCGCGCCTGAGGGCGCGCCTGGCGCGACGCTGCGAGCCGCGGCGCGAGCATCCCCGCGGAATCGATCGCGACACGCCGAAAACACAACATCTAGGGGAATGACAGGCGTGTGATTCCCGTTATATAGTGAAGGCCCAGCCGCCACGGGCGGAGGATTCACCACCAGAGGAGGTCCGTCATGGACAACGACAACGAGACCGTTGGCGGCTACGCCGTGCCCGTCGACCCGATGGACCTGCTGCAGTGCGAGAGCTGCCAGTAGCCGCACGCTGACGACATCATCCGAGACCCCGGTCCGCCACTGACGGCGTACCGGGGTTTCGCGTAGAGGCGGTCGGCCGGACCCCGGCATCGTCGAGAGAGGGAGCGATGAGCATCGAGGCGGTGAGCGGCGCCATGCACGGTGCCGGCGGCGGTGCCGTCAGCGTCGACGCGCGCCCGCGACTCGCCAGCGACGCCGAAGTGCTCGACCGTGTCCACCGCACGCTCGGCCCCGTCGACGTCGTCGCCGAGCACACCGGCGCGCACCGTCTCTCGCGCGTGCTGCACGTCGTGACGCGCGGCGGCGAGCAGGCGGTCGTCAAATGGCATCGGGATGCGGGCCCGCACCGCCGCGAATCCGAAGCCCTGGCGCAGTACGCCGCGGCGCTC